>JBNKZD010000203.1:0-33205 GCA_050301235.1 Chitinispirillaceae bacterium
ACATATTAATAGCGAGTCATATATAGTCGTAGTCATCCAGCAAACTGTATCCTTACAGATTGTTCTTATAAGTTTTTCCGAATTCAGATCATAGAATGATAATCCATTGTAATGCGCAACGACAAGTTCGTTGTTGTAAAATGCAAGGTCAAATGCTTCTTTCAAGTCACCAAACGATTCAAAGGTATTTCCGTTCTGCTTGTAAATACCATTTTTTCCGGCAAGCCAGATATTCCCATCCGGATCAGTTTTCATTGACCATGCAGGGCGATACCATTGCGGACAAGTGTTCAGTGTATTGTTAGTCACTATATAAAGACCAGAACGATAGGAACAGGCAAATAACAGACTATCGTTAATAAACAGCATCGAGCGAATCGGGTGATTTTTTTTAAGTCCAACAAGCAACGGTACAGCAGCGTTTTTAAGGTAAAAACGGTAAATTTCCCCGGAATTAGTTGAGTAATAGAGCGAGTCATCGTGTTGTTTGATGGAATACACAAAATCTGCAGGGATCTCTTTATATGAAACTGCTGTTTTGCAGTAGAAAAAGAGTGGTAGAAAAAGGAGGGCTATGGTTGTTTTTTTCATAATGAACAGTATATTAATGAAAATGCAGGTTAAATATATTTTATGTATCACTAAAAAATGAGTGTTACGGTCATTTTCAACCAGGAATACTTGAGTTAGACGGTATAAATCGGAACTGATGCAGACCGATGTGGTATTTGAAATGGGCTAATAATACAATTAATCTACACTCATTCATCGTATTGCCGGGGTATAAAATGCAGGTACAACCATCACACCAGCTGTCTGCAGAAAAACTTATATCAGATCGAATTTTTCAGATTCGTGATAAGCTGCTTAATCGCCTTTTACTGATATCGTTAACGTTAGGTGCCATCAGTGTACTATTGTCAGTTTTGCGATTCAGCTATACAGGATTTCAGTTCACCTATGTCGTTCAGATTCTTAGTTATTGCACCATTGTGTTCCTCTATATCTTCAGGAAGAAAGTTCACTTCAATGTGCGGCTTTCTTCGCAGATAATACTTGCGTTTGCAATAGCAATTACCGGGTTACTAAATTTTGGCCTTTTCAGCTCAGCTATCTATTTTTTCAGCATTGCCGCAATTATTGCTTCGGTATTTTCCAGCCAGCGAATCTCAGTGGTTGTAATCTTCTGTGGGATCATTTTAATCATTCTGTTTATGTACCTGTTCCTTGCTGGTTATGTAAAAATAACGTTTGACACTGACAGTTATGTTGCCAAACCGTTCTCCTGGATTCAGAATCTTATATCTTATGTCATGCTGACCGGTATCGCAGTGACAATAACAGTAGGTCTTTTTCAAAGTGTCAGAAGTCTGGCAATTGAAAACATGCAGCGTGTAATTGAAATCGGAAAAATGAATGAGATACTTGAGCAGAAAGTGGTACAACGAACAAAAGATCTCGAGCAGTCAAATAAGGACAAAGATAGGATAATGAGTGTCGTTGCACATGATTTGATTAATAACATTTCTGCAAATGTCAGTATTATTGATATACTTAAAATGGATGCTGATGATAATACAAACAAGGAACAGATAGAGTACTTTGAGTTGATGTCGCAAGCAAGTTCAAATGCTATTGAAATAGTGAAGGATCTGCTTGAATATGCCCGATTGCGGAATTTTGGTGTTCAGCTGCATACCGAATCGGTTGATATGGTACCGTTTATACGATCAGTGGTAGCATCGCATTACCCCAGAGCAATCAAAAAGGGTATAACACTCGAAATTCATAATGAAGATGCTCATTTACAATGCACGGTAAATAAATCTCAGATCACCCGAGTCTTTGATAATCTTCTGGTCAATGCAATAAAGTTTACACACAATGGTGGGAAAGTACATGTTACTATATTAAAAAAAGATTCCCATATCGTAATTGAAGTGAGGGATACTGGAATTGGCATACCAGATAATTTAAAAGATGGAATCTTTATACCATTCACATCATCGGGCAGGGAAGGTACATCCCGGGAACAATCAACGGGACTAGGGCTATCAATTGCAAAAGATATTGTCGAAAAATATTCCGGAGAGATCTGGTTTGAAAGTGTGGAGGGGGAGGGAACATCGTTCTTTGTTAAATTATTGCTTGAGTAGGACAATGATTCCAGTGTGCCATAGTCGCCCTTATAGGTAAGGATGAAAAATTTATTAACAGGAAAAAAGCTTTCACGGGCTGAGAAATTATTACCAAATATTACCAGTTATGAAATTCCGGATTGTGGACATTTTTCTATAGGTGATCAGCCTGAGAAGATTGCTGCTAGAATGTTGGAATTTTTGTGTAATAAAAATTGAGCTGTAGTGGTGCTGGTCTGAATTATTAAATTTTTAGAAATATAAAAAGGAAATTTTCTGGGATTTTCACAGTACCCGGTCAGTAAAGGTAGACTAGGAAAACGATCCTGGTTCAATCGGGACTGACGGGAGATTGTCTCAGGCAGGTAGCGCATAATTCTTCTTTCTTCCACTTCGATATTCAGGTTTCGTTATTCGATATTCGAAATTTATTTTCATTTGCAACACCTTCGGTTCATCGATCATTTATGTCGCTCCTTCAGAGCTCGAAAAAC
Source organism: Chitinispirillaceae bacterium (assembly GCA_050301235.1). Taxonomy (GTDB): domain Bacteria; phylum Fibrobacterota; class Chitinivibrionia; order Chitinivibrionales; family Chitinispirillaceae; genus JAFGIN01. The sequence continues at coordinate 2,633 of JBNKZD010000203.1, forward strand.
ATGTCTAATACAACCACCCGGACCTTCAGTCCGGGCTGATTTATTATGCTCATTCAGAGCTTAGGAGAACAAGGCGGATATGTAAATTTACCGCGAAAGCAGGTTGTCTCTTCCAACACACTGTCCCTTATGAGGAAAGAGGTCCTTTCCGCAAAGCAAAATCCAAAGAACCTGGCGACCTTCAAAACCCCCTTTCTCCACGAATGGAGAGAGGGCAGGGGAGAGAAGCGACTTACCACTTGCGAAGTGAAATGTAAAAACCTCATGATTCACTTGTCCTGCACCATAAATTCCGTACAAGAATTATTTTTAAGAAGCCTTTTATAGTGAAAAGAATTGAATAAATCGGTTTCCGAGACGAAATCCTGATTTTGCCGACAATTTAACCCATTAACAAAACGGGTAACACCATTTATGATCAAACGGGCCCTTTATCAACAATTGTTGCTTTCATTACTCATTTGTTCCCCTATACTTGCACAGATTGAGATCATTGAAGAGGATTCATCTGGAGTTCTCCTGGACACATCTGCAACTGATGCTGATCTGCTGCTGGATAACGATGCAACCGCTACAGCTCTCGAACAAGAACCAGAGCTGAAAGCTTTTATTAAAGCAGGGTACCCGGACAGCTGTATTGCAAAAGGTATCGAAGGTGTTGTCTCGTTTGAATTGTTAATTAACGAGAATGGTAAGGTGGACAGCTGCAAAATAGTAAAGCATCTCCACCCGCTTCTGGATTCTCTTGCAGCAAAAGCCGTTTCAGCATTTGTTTTTTCACCAGGGATAGCAGGTGGAAAGCCGGTTCCAGTGTCGCTGATCTACGCTTATCGCTTCACGATTGATGAAATTATCGATAAAGCTGAAGAGTATGTTAACATCTCGGGAAAAGTAATTGAAAAAGGGACCAGAAAGCCCCTTTCAGATGCCATAATTTCATTAGCAATTGGTGACACCATAGCTATACTTGCGGAGTCAGATACTATAAAGATTAAGACCCGTTCGGGTGTGTTACCTTTGCAACGGTATCTTGAAAAGATAGGTTCTTTTAAAGGACAATCACTTGAAGGTAGAAATATTATTACATCAACAGATTCTGCTGGAAATTTTGTTTTGAAATCGATTCCTGCTGGAATAGCTTATCTAAAAATCGTAGCCACTGGCTGTGAACCGAATTACACCGACCTCGAAGTGAATGACAGTGAAGAGATTAAACTCAAAATATATATGGACCGGGAAGCTATTGATGAGTATGAGATTACAGTGTATGGTAAAGCTGAACAGAAAGAGATCACTCAGAGAACTCTTCAGGCACGTGAAGCCAAGAGGGTGCCGGGGTTCAGCGGAGATGCTGTCAAGGCTGTGCAGGCATTACCTGGTGTTGCACGTCCGATTTTTGGAAGTACTGAAATAGTGTTGCGTGGAGCGGACTGGGATGATAATAAATACTACATTGACGGTGTTGAGATACCATACCTGTGGCATACCATTGGAAATAACTCTGTTATAAACTCAAATATTATTGACAATGTTGCACTTTATCCCAGCTGTTTCGGGGTAAAATATGGTGATGCACTCGGTGGGGTAATTGAAGTCGAAACCCGTAAAGCAAAAGAAGATTTGCATGCTATAGCTGATATGAATCTCTCTTATTCATCACTGGTACTGGACCTGCCCATATCAAAAAAGTTATCATTTACCGGTTCTGTACGCCGGGAATATTATATGACACTGATGTCGTATCTCTTAAAGCAATTTGATTTTGACTTGAATATAAAAATGTATTATTGGGATTACTCTCTGCGTATGGATTACAAACCTTCAAGTGACCACACAATTTTTTGTGAATTCATGCAGGCGAAGGACATATTGAAATTGTCTACTCTTGAGGGGATGGGGGACCAGAGCAGTCTTGATTTCAGTAAAGGGTTCAAACTTGGTATTGCTGGATGGGACTGGACGATTTCAAAAACATGGGACAACAGTTTCCGTTACGGGCTTTCACCTGTTTCAAGTGGTGAAGGCATGGGAATGGAAAATATGCTTTACAAGTTAAAGATGTCAGGGTATGAGCATACCGTGCGTGATGAATTGCGTTGGAAAATGAATTCCAAAATTAAAACAACTGTCGGGCTTGATCTGCATCTTGAAACCACAACCATCAACTATAAGTATAAAGGTTTGTACAACACAAGTAAGAATCTGACTTTGCGGGACACATCACTGGCAGATTCAGGAGATATTTTGAATGGTTCAGTTGGGGGGTATCTTTCTGTCGCAATCAAGCCTGTTGAAAATCTTACTATCACTCCAGAATATCGCCTGGATTATTATCCCGGGCTTAACTACCATGGCTCATTGCTTCCGGAATTCTGGAATTATGACAATAAGCCAACCTTTCGCTGGGCATATGAGCCCTCAATGCGAATCAATACTCGATATAAATTGTCTGATGTTAACACTTTTAAGGGAGCTGCCGGGACTTATAACAAGAGTCCGGACTGGTATTACACACTTAAAGAACCCTGGGGGAACCCCCGACTGGAACCAGCACGAGGTACTCAATATACACTTGGATATGAACGACAACTTACCGATATAATTTCTCTTGATATATCAGGATATGTCAACCAGCAATGGGACAAGGCTCATTATCTGGATGCATTTGAACGGGGTGATCAATATAATGAGGGTACGTATGTAAACCGTGGAAAGGCACGAATGAAAGGTGTGGAGCTGTTTCTCCGCCATAATCAGAGCACTCGTTTTTCCGGGTGGTTAAGTTATTCCTTAGCGTTCTCTGAACGTTATAATTACAAAGAAAAGAAGTGGATTGTTTTTGACAGAAACATTCTCAATAATATCCAGCTGGTTTCATCACTAAATCTCAGGAAAAATATAAATCTTGGGTTGCGATTACAATATACTGATGGCTATCCCTATACGCCTGCGATCGGTGTAGATTACTATGATGCATATAATGCAATGTACGTACCGGTCTGGGGTGAAACGAATTCAAAAAAACATACCCCATTTGTCGAAGTTGATTTTAGATTTGAGAAGAAACTTGCATTTAATCGTTCGATAATTACTTTTTATATAGGAGGCGACCGATTACTGCATTTCCTTCAGTTAATACTAAAGGATAACGGTGAACCATTATATCTCCCGGCAGAATTTCCAACCTATAATTATGATTATTCAAAATTTGAAGGGTTTGCGAATTTACCTGCTATTACTTTTGGGCTATCAGTGGAGTTTTAAATGAAAAATATGAATAAGAAACAATTAGTAACCATGTTTTCTGGTTTGTTTATACTATTTCTCTCCTGTGCAGAATACGACCGGTTTGAAAGAATCGAAAATGATAAGCTCAGGGTTATAGGAGTTTCATTCGAAGGTGCAGCCGAATACGCTCCGGGTGACACTGTTAAAGGAAAAGCTTATTTCGCCGGTAACACCGTTGTATCGGCTGGAGATTTTTCAATCGCGTATGTGCATCAGTATGATAAAAATAATATCTATCCCGATGAACAAACAATCGATCTTCTGGACACAACACTCTGGCTTCCGGATTCGATGCAGTTTCGATATGTTATTCCGAAGGATGTTTTTCTCACTAAAAAAGTTCAGGGTTTGCAGGATACTGTCATGATCCGTAAACTGTATCAGTTGGCATCATCTGTTTCACAGTTCGGTGACACCCTTTTGCCACCTGTAAGTGAAGATTCTCTTGCGCAGCTGATAGTTGCTGTAAATAGTCTGTATGCTAAACCCAGTTTGTTTTTTTATGCAAACTCTGCAAATGGAACCCGACTGAAAGTCAGGAGTGAAATAACTATCCGATATAACTCACTGTTTCCAGACTATCTTCCTGTAAATCATAATCCGGTGATAAACTGGATCGCAATCTATAAGGTTCCTGCAAGTCGTTCGGAGAGCTTTTCTCCCCATGATCCCGATATCACTGGACGCTCTTCGGTGACATATCTCTATAACACATTTTTCCCTGACACTGTTGCAGACACCATTGTAATTGATACGGGATACTCCTATTTTCTTGCATGCAATCAGGGGATCGATTTTCATCTGAGTGCAAACGGAGATACTATTCGGGATACCACTTGTGATCTCATTACACTTCCTGGTGATAATGAAGAAACAATTCCTGAGGAGTATAATTACCAATGGCTTTTTCAGAATCTGGATGATATTGATGAAGTCAAGGACTCACTTCTGGTACTCCTGTATGGCAATACCGGTCCGGGTACAATCGAGATTAAACCACCTGTAAATACAGCAATGCAGCGCTTTAAAGTGTGGGTGGTGGTAAACGATTTTATCTCCGGGATGTATTCACGCCCCAAAGGGTTTGCAGTCGGGTCGGGTGAAGGGGTGTTCAAATATACTGATGAGTATAAGAAGAGGATGAAATGATATACTATTCCTCATATTGATAAGCCGGTACAATTCCATGAACTGCAAACCTGTCCTTTAACGATTTAAATTGTTCACTCTCCACTTGAAGGTAAACCTGATAGTTTTTATCTGCCAATAGATATGTTTTAAACCATGCAACAATAGTCGGCAGAAATAGGCTTGCATTGCCACTTGTCGCAAGAAGCAGAGTAGTATCAACAACCCCATTGTGATCCATACTCTTAAAATTCGCAAACAATTTTGCTTTACCGCTTTTCATTGAATTAAAACTGAAATAAACATTTTCCGGTGAAGCTGCACCATCCGACATGAATGGGTTTACTGTACTGTCAAGATCCGAGGAAAACAGCATCATTGGTATCGAAATATTTGATCCGGAGCACTTCCCGTAAGGGTTCATGGCAATCGCAGTTTTAATATATTTGTTAAACGTAGCTGTTACCGAATCGCAGGCCATGATCACACCACCTCCACCCATTGAATGCCCCATAATACCAATTGCTGAAGTGTCAACTTTTTCGTACAGGGAGTGTGATGATTCGATTGTTGATTGTAAAACATATTGAACCGTTTCCAATAGTGCCAATTTGTAAGGATCGAGATTTGTCGTAATAAGATTAAAGTGGGATGTATTGTTTACTCCGATAACTAAAAAACCATGTGATGCCAATCGGTTTTGGACATCATCAAGTTGTGTTGTTGAAGAGAAAAATCCTGGCTCGATAATGATTGCGGGTAACGGTTTGTCTGTTTGTGGAATTCGGTAAGTTATACCAGCAACATTTTGCATATATAGTGGAAACCCGGTTTCTACAGTTGTTGTCGTATAATGAACAGGTCCTGGTTTAAGTGGTGATCCTGTTGAAAGATTATTTTCCGGATTTTCCGGTTTAAGAATAGAGTTGCATCCAATGGAAAAACAAAAAAACAGGCAAAACATCACTTTTTTTTTCAACATGATCACCTCATTATTCTCTAAAGAAAGGTTAACATAATTTTTTACTATCCGATCTTTTCCTTAAAAATATCCTCTTTCATTTCAAAAAAACGCAACAATTAGTATCGTTTTCTATCCTGCTACCCAAAAATAAAAAGCCCACTCCTGCTTTGCTTAAACTCAGTAGGAGTGGGCTTGTTATAACTTATTCCTGGTCTGATTTGCAGCTTTCAATCTAGAAAGGTGCAAATTAATTTGAAGTAAAATTACTCTATTGGATTACTTTTACTTTATCTTCAATTGTCGAAACTTTACCTGCCTTGTTTTTCAGTTGTACACTCAAAGTATACGTACCTGAAGTAAGTTTGTGTTGCTGTGCATTAACTTTGAAAGTCTGAAGTTCGCTGTTGATTGCATTTCCTTCACGAGTACCGGTCCAGATAGTGCGTCCCTGAAGGTCACTGAGTGAGACTGATAAATTTTGTAAATCATTGACTGATGAAATTGTGAAAGAAAGTGTAGATTTATTCATTCGTACACCTTTCAACAATGACTTAACAGACCGTTTCTCTTTTGGACTAGCGGTAACTGTAACTCCTGTGTTAATTTTAAGAGAATTGAACGAATTCGCAGGTAGAGTAGCTTTCCACATCTGATTGCCAACTTTTACATTAAGTTGATAAGGGTTACCGGAAAAGTTACCCATGACGAGAATCAGGTCGCCATTTGGATTACGGAATGCAGATACCTTGCTGGGACCAGCACCGGTTACTGTGTACTTTATCGCTTTTGCACCAGGTTTTACATAATAGCCATAATGCTTATACGCCCAGAACCACGGATTATAGGAGACCTGTTTAGTCGTGCGGTTTACCTGAATTGCTACATCCTGAACCCAGTTGAAACCGCTCTGGGCTCTATCGTCATTTACCATATTCCAAAGAGTGTAGACGGATGTTCTACTGTTCATGAAGTCAGTTACATTAATAAATAAATTTGTACCCTCATCCCAGTTCTGTTTCAAATTTTCCGGCGGCCAGCCGAAAGGTGCTTCTGATTGGAAAAATGGAATGTTGGGGTAAGCTGCCACCGATTTTGTTGCCCACCCAGGTTCCTGGTATGAATGGCTGGTAGCAAAGGTAAAATCGCGAATTGTCGCATCTTTCATAAAGTAGGTAATCCAGTCGTCGTAATTTCCGCAACAAAACACTCCAAGAAATACTTTGGTATCGATATTTTGTTCTTTAAAATGTGGGATCATGTAGTTTTTATAAAAATCAAACTCCAGAGCGTTTGACCATCCACATTTCGGGTAGCCTCCATCAGTAATGTTTGGTTCGTTCTGACAGCATAACGCTTCAATGTTAATACCTGCTGCTTTGTAACCCTGAGCAAATTTCCCAAGGTATACTGCCCATGCTTTAAGGTTTGCAGGAGTGTTAATCATATTGCCCCTATCAAATTGACCATTGTCGTGCATCCATTTAGGTGGACTCCAGGGACAAGCCCAAAAGCGAAGTTTAGGGTTTATTTTCTGCGCCATTTTGATCATCGGTATTTTTCTGAGAGAATCCCGCTTAAGGCTGAAATTTGTCATCTCATAATCACCAGCGGTTTCGTTCAGAGAAAGAGGAGCTTCGTTAATATCAAAGTCACAACACCCAATCGGCACACGCACAAAGCCAATATTACAGCCGGAAGTATCGAAGAGCTGTTTCATAATACTATCCTGTCCTGCTTCACTGAGAACTTTCATCGCTTCCCAGTGTTTTTCCTGAATAGTACCACCCCATGTAGTTATCGTCTGATATTGCACATCTGGGGACAGTGTAATATAGCTTGATGTATTTGACCAGGTTTCTGCATTCTTTGAGCCGCCATCAACCCATGGCGTGCAATAAGGTGATGACGGAGTACCGTTTGACTTGGTTGTACTTCGCAATTCAGCGGTTTGCGCAAAAAGTGGTACTGCAGAGAGCAGAATGTAGCAAAGTAGTCGTTTCTTTAGTGTCATTTTTTCCCCTTTCGACTAAAGATGGACATGATTGATAATTTTTACTTTAACTTTCAACGATAACGTTTTAGTTGTTACACTAAAGTAGTATTTTATGAAGTTGACCAGCCCCTATAATCTTTTAAATATAATAGAAAAAAATCAAAACACAACCGAATGTTTGAACTAATACAATCTACTGTAACCTGAAAATCTGACTGGCTATCTTCTTATGGAAAAAATAGCACGCGGATTTTACCAAAAAACTTATAAGAGATTCGGTATCATCCATAATATAAAGAAAAAAAATATATATATATCTGAAAAAAATTCCTTATGATTCAATTAGATTTTGACAAGTGGTTTTGCAGTCAAAACACATTTATGAGTTGATTTCAGCCTAATTCTGAGATTATTACAACCATCCAAAATGATCTAAAAAAAGCAGGACGGGATTCTGTTTTGAGGATAAAATCGTGTAATACTTTGATTATGATGACTTTAGAAGTGTTAAAAGTCAATATGGTTTTTAATGTCAGAATATGGTATCGATTAGGATCGTTACCAGTTTATTTAATAATGCCACCTTTTATGTACAAATATATTTATATTAATCACCAGGGATTCGCGATAAAGCAGGAGTTCAGTTTTTTTTCAATTCGATGTGCGATTACTTTCGTGAAGCTTCGGGGGAATGAGATCCGGTTAAATGTATGCGTACTTTTTCATTGCTGGTAATTAATAATAGTTCAAAGGAAGGGATAGTATGATTCAAACAAATGTCAGGCTGAAGCAACTATTGAAATCGGTTGCTTTAATTAGTGTTGTAACTATGCCAGTATTATTTAGTAATGCCTGGGGATTAAGTATCACATCATATACTCTGGATACCGATGGAATCACCTGTGTGTGTAACACCGGGGTAATGAAGGTTAAAATCTGTAAGGATGATATTATTCGGGTCGCTTATTCACCGACATCGAAAATACCTGAACGGTCACTCAAAATTGTCACAAATTCCTGGACGCCGGCAACACCATTCACCAAAACTGAATCCGGCGATATCATCACACTGCAGACAAGCCGAATCAAAGTTAAGGTGAACAAAACAACAGCAAATGTCACTTATACTGATCTTTCAGATGAGGTTATTCTTTCTGAGTATTCAAAGAGTTTGACACCAACTACGGTTCAAGGTGTTTCGACCTATAAAGTGGCTGGAGAGTGGAATTCACCCGCAGATGAAGGCTTGTATGGCCTGGGTCAGCATCAGCAAAATAAAGTTAATTACAAAGGACAAACCGAATACCTTGATCAGCGATACGCTGAGGCGACCGCCATAGCTGTTTTGGTTTCTACAAAGGGATATGGAATATTCTGGGATAATTATTCATATACTGATTTTAAAGGTAATATCTCTGGCAATACACGATATTCCTTTACGTCTAATTGCAGTGATGTAACTGGAGGGATTTTCGATTACTACTTTTTTTATGGCCCGGAGATCGACCAGGTAATTGCCGGATACCGTACAGCGACCGGACACGCACCTCTTTTCCCGAAATGGGGATACGGTCTCATTCAGTCCAGAGATCGCTATATGTCTCAAACAGAATTGTACGGTGTAATGGATGGATATCGAAAAAACAAAATTCCGCTAGACTGTATTGTTCAGGACTGGCATTATTGGGATGGTGCCGGTAAACAGGGGTGCTATTGTTTTAACACCGCCTATGGTAATTATAAGACCACCATTCAAAAATTTCACGAAGCGAACATACATACGATGGTTTCAATCTGGGCTTTGATAGAAGATGGGTCGCCACCATATACTACATTCAAATCTAACGGGTGGCTCTGGCCTACAACGCAGGCTAATTGTAATCCGTATACTCTTTTTATTGATGCCTATAGCGCACCGGCTCGTGAAGCGTTCTGGAAGCTGATCAAGGATAATATGTTTGATACTTCAAAAATTGGTTTCGATTCCTGGTGGCTTGACAACGACGAGCCTTTTCCTCACCCTTGCGGATTAGACCGAAGTGCGGTTAACACTGCGATGGGAAAGGGTGTTCTTTTTTATAATACCTATACATTCCCATTAAGCGAGATGGGATACAAGAACTGGCGCAGAGATATCCCAGGCAAACGTTTTGTCATGCTCCACCGTGCAAATTTCGCTGGCCAGCAAGCTCATTCGACAATGCAGTGGAGTAATGATATCAATACTACATTTAACGTACTTAAAGCACAGGTCCCCTGCGGCTTGAACTCCACCATATCCGGTATTCCTTACTGGTGTTCTGATATTGGCGGTTACTGGATGGGGGCGCCCAGTTATGCCGGTGCCGATTTCAGTACGCCACTCAATCAGGAACTTATGACACGCTGGTTGCAGTATGGAGCGTTCTGCCCTGTATTTCGTATTCATGGGAAAGTTCAGAACAATCAAGGCAAGGAGCTGTATGCGTCAAACTTTTCTGCCACTACCAGAGCAAATATGCTAATTGCAGATAAATTGCGTTACCGTCTGATGCCTTATATTTATTCTATAGCATGGATGACTACCAATCAACATTACACACCCATGCGGCACCTGGTTTTCGATTTCCGCACTGATCCTAAAGTTAAAAATATAGGAAACCAGTTCATGTATGGTCCTGCAATGATGGTGAGTCCGATAACCGCTCAGGGACAGACCTCCCGTGGAGTATATCTTCCTGCCGGTAAATGGTATAACTTCTGGACCGGTGCCGCCGTTAACAGTGGCGATATTACCGTTGATGCTCCACTGTCACAAATTCCTCTTCATGTCAGAGCCGGATCAATTCTTCCGATGGGACCGGAAATCCAGTATGCGGCTGAACGTGCTGACACAATTGAATTGCGGGTGTACCCGGGAAAAGACGGGGCATTTACTATCTATGAAGATGAGGGTGATAATTACAATTACGAAACAGGAAAATATGCTGAAATCCCCATTTCCTATATAGATGCTGACAAAAATGTGATAATTGGTCAACGAAAGGGAAGCTTTCCGGGTATGGATGCAAAGAAAATATTTAATATCGTTTTTGTATCCGGTGATCATGGCACAGGAATTGAAAAAACATCCAAACCTGATCATACACTTGAATATACGGGACAAAAGGTCTCAATTATTCCCACAAGTGTACACCCTGAGCAACTTGCAAATGCAGTGAATCTGCTGCCAGCTGTTACTCTCAGAACAATCGGCAGTCATATTGCATTGCCGGTGGCATTTTCGGGTAAGCTGAAAATGATTGCAGTTTACGACTATTCTGGTAAATTACTGAAAAAGACTGAGGTTCGGAAAAACAGCATTGATTTGCGCAAGGATCTTGGGTTGTCAACTGGTGCATATATAGTTAAGTCTGCAGTTATACGGTAAGTTATTTCCTTTTAACAGAGTCATAACGCGTTTTCGTTTGACTTCTGTTTATTTCACCTTTGCAGTATTGCCAACAGCAATGCTGCTCTCGCTTAAAATCCCCGATCACGGAATATGGTTTTTCAGTTCATATGTTCTGATTTATCTGTCACCTTTCTTTCATATTTTGTCCCTATAGGATAGGGGGTTCTTTCGTTGTATATTTTCTATAAATATGCTGTCCCTATGGGACAAAAAGAATCAATTAAATGTTGTCTATTCACATAATCAGCGAACCCTGAATAAGATTGTTCAACCTTCGTGCTTTCTGTCGAATCATTTCAATACCCGAATCATCCCAGCCTTCAAGATTGGTGATAAAAAAGGTATCGTTATGCCAAAGGGGATCGGATAGTATTGCAGGGAATTGCATCGCATAATGCCTGAACAACTCTGTCCCTGGTACAGGTGAAATAAAGACTGGCTTTACCGATACTCCCAATGAATGTATAAAGTCCATCTCCTCAGAAAGATCATCAGGTGTCTGTCTGGGAAGTCCTCCCATTACGTAAACTCCAATCTGCTTTCCTGTAAATCCACTTTCAAGTGCCATCGAGATTTTTACTTCCAGTTGTGAACGGTCAACTTTTCCGGAAACTGCATGCTGGTGTTGTGTCAGTCCACTTTCGTATCCAAATCGAAGTGTTTCAAATCCAGCTTGTATCATTTTTTCGAGAGTGGGCTTATCGATATAGCGGACGTGGAGTCCATTAGGAGTATGAAACCGCACGTTTATATCAAGAACTTTGATTTTAGATAGAAATGGAAAGAGAATCGATTCTTTCTGAAACAACAATGCATCATCGTAAAATGCGAAGTCACTGATACCTTGCAGCTCGATCATTGAAGTTATTTCCTTCATCACTATATCGAGATCTCTGATTTGATGATGTGGTTGAAGTATCGAAGATGCACAGTAGCTGCATCGCATCGGACAGCCAAGAGAAAGCAGTATCGGGGCATGGGGGAGTGAACTGTATGCGGCAAGACCGCTGGTAATAGAAAGTCTGGAATAATCGATCTGCGGGTTGGGAATACTGATGTCATTTATGTCAAACGATTGAAGTTTTGGCAGGTTACCGATGATCGGACACCCGGGCATTTTACTTCCAAGATAATCAGGAATGAGCTGTGCGGCGATTCCACCACATATAATGTTTGCTTTAGGCAGATATTCTTTGATAATAGCGTATGTTTCGATGATACCGGGTGCCCAGTAGGTCATGGTACCACCAATACAGACGAGATCGGGTTCCGGAATAGAATCGAGGTATGTTTTGAATGATTGTGCAGATCTTCCGTAGAGCTTATATTTTCTTTTTATCGGTTGATATACATCTGGTTTAGGTATCTCTATGTAATCAAAGGATCCTGTTCCATATTTTTTTTTCTGAGTATGAAAACCAGGATCAAGAAAATTGAACATATGTACAGACAAACCGCACTGTTGTAGATAATCATAAAGGAAATACAATCCCACTGGGTGCATCCATTCATCATAGAGTTTGAAATCACTGACCAGAGGATTGATTATGAGCGCGAAGTTTTTTTTCATGCACATAATATACAACAAAAAGAAAAATGTCAAAGCATCAAAAGGTACTGATTAAAAAAGATAACGGTGAGATAGTGCAGGGGATAGCTCCGGTGATTGTCACTGCGAGCCGATCAACCGATATCCCAGGATTGTATGGTAACTGGTTTATAAACAGGTTGCAGAAAGGATATGTAGCCTGGAGGAACCCTTTCAATGGTCAGACGCAATACATTTCATTTGAAAAAACAAGGTGTATTGTATTCTGGACAAAAAATCCTGCACCATTTTTAAAGCATATCAATACTATTGAACAGATGGGTATCGGGGTACTGTTTCAGGTGACTGTCAATGATTATGAAGCCGAACAACTTGAATTAAATCTACCATCACTGAAAGAACGAATCAATTCAGTCGTTAAACTCTCTCAGAGCATTGGAAAAGAGAAGGTGCTGTGGCGGTTTGATCCTTTGATTCTATCCGAAAATATTTCTGTTAGTGCCTTGCATAAAAAAATTGCTAGGGTAGGTGATGAGTTGTACCCCCATGTCGGGCGATTAACAATCAGTTTCCTGTCTCTTTATAAAAAGGTTGCACGCAATTTGAAGTCTTTTGGGGTACATGAGATTTCGAAACTGGATAAATTAAGAATTGCATCAGGAATTAGTGATCTGAATACCAGGTGGCATCTTCCGCTCTTTTCCTGTGCAGAACCGGATGACCTCTCGGAACATGGGATTTATCATGGGAGTTGCGTTGATGCGTCACTTATAGCGCACTGTTTTGGTTCAGATTCTCTGCTGAAAGATTTTCTGAAAATTACGACATCAACAGATCTGTTTGGCAATGAAATTACAACAACTGGAGTGGAAAAAGATAATGGACAGAGGAAAGAGTGTGATTGTTGTCTCAGTAAGGATATCGGCTCGTATGATACCTGCAGTCACGGTTGCATATACTGCTATGCGAATGCATCGCCGATCAAAGTGATGCATTCGCAAATACTGAATTCAGGCAGTGAATTCATCGAAGTTCATTGATGTTATTCTTCATCAAACCCTTCATCACCGCCAGCTCCGCCACGCATAGGAATATCATCATCAAATTGTGAATCAAACGTTCCGGCATTCCATTCGGGTAGTGATGCTTTGACTATAGGTTTATTTTCTTTGTCGGTGTAGGTATAGGTATTACGTTCCGGTTTTCCACGGCCACCTTTAGTTTCCAGGTGATCGACAACTTCTTTCTGATTGCATTTAAATGCACGTGCCAGAGCAGTTTCTTCAAAGAGGTCCACTGCATTAATTTTGGCCCCATTATCAATCAACTGGTCGATAATTTTAATGTGACCCTGTTCCGCAGCAAGCATCAGGGCTGTTGATCCACGAACTTTTCCCCGACAGTTAACATCAGCCTGGCTTTTTAATAGCAATTTAACGATCTCTAGATGGCCTTCTTCAGCTGCTCTCATAAGAGCGGTATACCCGGAAACATCTGCAACATTAACATCAGCTTTGTGTCCTACAAGAAATTTAATAACATCAAGATGGCCGCTCCATGAAGCTTCAATAAGTGCAGTTCTTCCGTTACTATCTGTCTGGTTAATATTTTCCCCAGACTCAATTAATGCTTTTACATTGGCAAGATCTCCCTTTGAACTTGCTCGAATCAGATTCATAACAGGTCTCCTTCTATTACCATTGAAACAGGGAGTAACATTTTAGTACTGTAACTCATTGCTACACCCCTGCAAAGTATGCGATTTTTCACTGGGAAATGCAATTAAAATACCAATACAATTAACCGAACAGGCAATTATACTTCGGGTACCGTAACTTTTGCAAGGACAATCGCATTTTATCACAAAAATCTTATTATATTATACGAAAGGATAGTTTAAACAACTTTATACTGGTACAGATGCGGAGGAAATTTATGGGTTACCTGAAAAAGGGAAGCATATTCCACAAGATAATTTCTATTGGAGTCTGCACAACGCTTTTTTTAATTACTCTTCCTATCAACACTCATGCTCAGGATCCAAATTTTCATATATACCTTTGTTTCGGACAATCGAATATGTGTGGGGCCGGAGATATCGAAGCGCAGGATAAGACGGTGGATAGCCGTTTTCAGGTTATGTATCCAATGGTTGGATGTACGATGATGAATCGTACTTTTGGGAAATGGTCTCCTGCAGTTCCACCTCTGTGGGGTTGTCCAAATGGCGGTCTTGGACCAGCCGATTATTTTGGTCGAACTATGGTTCAGAAACTGCCGACAGCGATTAAAGTAGGAGTGATTGTTGTAGCTGTACCTGGTTGTGATATTCGCTTGTTCGATAAAACAGGATACAAGACTTACGATACCTATAATACCGTACCGTCCAGATATAATGGAAGTGCCTATGCCTGGTTGATGGAGCTTGCTAAGCTGGCCGCTCAGGATGGAGTGATAAAAGGGCTTGTGATGCATCAGGGGGAGACCATGCCCGATGCGAAAAACTGGCCGCTTCATGTAAAGAGAGTACGTGACAGTCTGGTTGCTGATCTGAAATTACCTGCAAATACACCATTGCTGGCAGGTGAGGTACTATATAAAAGTGCAGGTGGGGCCAGTGGTGGGAATAATTCGACAATCGATACGCTTCCCAGGGTTATTCCCAACTCGTATGTGATCTCAGCAGAGGGGCTTACAGCAAAAGATCAATTTCATTTTGTTGCTGCAAGTGAGCGGATTTTTGGAGCACGGTATGCAGATAAAATGCTTGAGATCCAAAAGACTCAAATTAATACCCATCCTTTGGTAAAGTCTTCTGCATTTATGAGTTCACTTTCTTCAGCCACAGGCACCATAAAAGTGAATGTGAAAGGAGATTTCAGTTACAGGCTTGCACATCTTAATGGAACTGTAATTGAAACCGGGAAGGTTAAGGATGTACTCTCCACTGGTGCGGACCTCAGCCCGGGAGTTTACCTGCTTACTGTAAAGAAAACAACCGGACAGTTTACGGAAAGGGTATTTAAAAGATAATAATTTACCTCCGCAAAACTTTGATCAAATCATCATAGCGTTTTGCATTGAGCACATTTTCAGGTTCGATCCAGCCGCGCCTAGCCTGACCTATGCCATACCGTAAATCGTCCAGATCCCGAACGCTATGTGCATCGGTGTCGATGGAGACCATAACCCCGATATTTTTTGCCATCCGGCAGTGATCACCGTTGAGATCAATTCTTTCCGGGGCACAGTTGACTTCAAGGATGCAGCCCCGCTGTGATGCGGCGATCATGATTTTCTCCATATCGATATTGATGGGTGCTCTTTGATTGATCAGCCGACCGGTCGGGTGAGCAAAAATGTTAAAATACTTGTTGTCCATAGCGTGGATGATACGATCTGTCTGTTTCTGGCGGGCAAGATTTGCATAGCTGTGTGCAGAACAGACTCGAATATCGAGCTTTGACAGCGCTGAATCATCCAGATCCAGAGATCCATCCTCCAGTATGTCTACTTCTATACCTTTAAGAATTTTAATGCCAGGTATCTCTGACGCAACCTGATCTATGTAATCGATCTGACGTTCCAGATCATATTCGTTAAGACCATGAGCCATGGCAATACGCTTTGAATGGTCCGTGATAGCAATATATTCATACCCCCTCTTGCGTGCTGCAATAATCATCTCCTCAATAGTCGCATGGCCATCGGTAAATGTGGTATGTACATGAAGATCACCCCGGATATCTTTTTCGGTGAGCAGTCTGGGTAAGGTACCATTTCTGGCTGCTTCAATTTCACCACTGTTTTCTCTGAGTTCCGGTTCAATATAGTGCATATTTAAAATGTTATAAATGTCAGATTCCTCTTCACCTCCAATTCTTTTTTCCCCCCTGAAAACTCCATATTCGTTTATCTTAAGACTATCATGGACTGCCAGCGATCTCACAGCAATATTGTGTGCCTTGGAGCCTGTAAAATAATGCAGTGCAGCCCCGTAACTTTCCGGAGCAATAAATCGGAGGTCAACCTGAATGCCATTGTGTAATGTTACTGACGCTTTCTTTTCACCATGAACGGTTACGTCTGCAATATCACCATATGAAAGGAATGTATCACTGATTGAGGTTACATTAGTACCGGTAACCAGAATGTCGATGTCTCGTACAGTTTCTAACTGTCGCCTGAAACTTCCCGCAACAGTAAGGCGGGCAATATCGCAGTTATTTTCAAGATACCAGGATATTTTATTAACATCCGATTCTATTTCGCTATACGCAGTTCTTCTGTACCCTTTGAGTAAACTGATTCCTTTGAGAATGGCGTCTTCAATACGTTCACCAAAACCATGTATTGATCGGATCGAATGTGATTTTGCAGCGGTTTCAAGATCATTTAGAGATTCAACTCCCAGTTTCTTATGCAGCAAAGCAACTCTTTTCCCGCCAAGCCCTGCAATTTTCATAAGTTGTACCAGTTCAGGAGAAACATTTTGCATCAGGGAATCCAAAACACGTAAATGTCCAGTTCTGACTATTTCTTCAATTTTTTTCGCGAGATCTTTGCCAATTCCAGGATAGTGGGATAGATCTTCACCGCGTTCAATTAATGCAGAAGCTTCAGTGGGGAAGGCATGAATAACTCTTGTTGCGTTTCGATACGCTCTTATTTTAAATGGATTGTCACCATTTATTTCAAGCAGATCAGCCATCATAGTGAAAAGCTGCTCAACTAATCTGTTGTCACCCTGCATAGTGTGTCTATTTACGGCTATTTAATGCTGCCAAATTTCAGTCGGATTCCTGCACCCCCACCAAAGACAAATGTATTATCCGGAATAAATTGCCATTGAGGGACAAGTTCACCAAACAGGGAAACAGGCAGAACTCTGAAGATATACTCGAGACCTATGGGGACTCGCGCTCCGATAAACCATTCATTTCCGACACGTACTGCAGGACCAACTCCGATATATACAGGAGCGTTTCCACCCATGCCGAAAATGCGTAAATTGAGTGGGTGAATTAGAAAATCAAAATGGAACTCGAAAAGACCATTTTCTGTAAAGGACCAGGCCACTGCTGCATCTGTAGCAGTGATAGTTCCATGCCAGAATTTTAAACTGACGCCAATTGGTTCTCCGAGTAATATTCCAATTTCAAATCGTGGCGTTGGTGCGATCAGAAGTGTGTCCTGTGCTTTCACTGGTGATTGTAAAGTGAACAATAGCAATACTATTGCGAAGTATTTCATTATAGGGTTTCCCGCTGTGGATTGTTTTACAATGAAAATGCGCAACGATTATGCCACTATATTAAGGTCGGTTGTGCCGACACGCTAAGTACCAATGTGTAGGTATCAAAGGGTGTCGTTGCTTCGTTTTGCAATTACCTCAGTAAGTTAAAGTAATAGTCGGGAGAGGCTTGAGGGGGAAGTATGAATTATTTTGCTTTCAATTTGCCTTTCTCTTTAAACCTTAGTATTTTTCAAAACCTTAGTAGCAAATGTAATGCAATAATGGTCATAACCTTATTACCTTATCAGGAATGCAATGGAATTTCTTACAGTTCTCCTCATAGCTCTAAGTCTCGCAGCAGATGCATTTTCCGTATGTGTTGCTTCTGGCGTTAAAATTAAAAAGCCCTCATACCGTCAGTATTTTCGTTTTTCGTTTCATTTTGGACTGTTTCAGTTTTTGATGCCGATTATCGGATACTACGGCGGTGTTGCTATTGAAAAGTTTATAAGTGCCTATGATCACTGGATTGCAATGGTACTACTTTCAATCATTGGTGGAAAGATGTTGTGTGAAACGTTTAAGAATGATGATGAGAAAAAGGAAGAGTGTGATTTCCGGGATCCCTCAAAGGGCTGGTCGCTGGTGATGTTATCGGTGGCAACAAGTATCGATGCTGCCGCAATCGGGTTCAGCCTTGCAGCGCTGAGAGTCCCTGTAGTTACACCTGCTCTGATTATCGGAATCGTTTGTGCACTCTGTTCTGCAATAGGGTTAACTATTGGCGCTAAAATAGGATCAGCTGTCGGTGTCTGGGCAGAACGTTTTGGCGGTATCGTTTTAATAGGTATTGGACTTAAAATTTTACTGGAGCACATTGGGTTGATTAATTTATAATCTGATAAATAATGATAAGGAGAATAAGGGCACTTCAAATTTAAGGGGTAAAGTTGATGAAAAAGTATACGTCATTACTGACACTTCTCTGTCTATTCACGACTATTTATGCTGATCCTTTGGAGATTACTGATTTCTCGAAGGTTTCATCATGCGATTATCTTGTCATATGCCCGGACAGTTTTGTTTCCTGCGGGGTGAAGCTTGCATCGTATCGAAACAGTTTTCAATTTGATGATGTTGAAAATGCACGAGCTGTTTCCCTTTCAACAATCAGGCAACAATTTCCGGTTGATGATTCTTTACCTCGCGCATTCAGTATCTGGTATGCATTGAAATATGCTATAGATAACTGGAGTGTAAAACCAGCATACGTTGTGCTGACAGGTGATGATTCAGTCAAAGTTCAGGCTGTTGATTCACAATGCGTGAAAACGCAAAGTGTCGGTTTGATGCCGACATTTTATTACGATGCGTACATTAATAAGAAAAACAGAGATACAACCATTTGCGATACTGTGGTAGATTACAGTGATGCACCTTTTCTTTCGGTAACGTTTGATTCCGTACCACCACAACACATGATCCAAATTTACAATGACACTGATCTCCGGAAATTAACAAGCGTATTTACTCTTGGAAGGATACCTGTACGGTCAATTGAAGAATGCACAACATATATAAACAAAGTTATTGGTTATGAAACTCGAGGTATAAACAATTATGCCTGTAATCGGATGATACTTGCTGCTGATGATGCAATGCAGGGTGAGTTGCGCGATCCCATAACCAGCATGCGTCATCATCAAAAGGCGACTGATAGTATTGCTGAACATTGTTTGAAGGGTTGGTTTCTGGATAAAACATATCTTGCATCATTTCAGAAATCGTCATCGGGGAATCATGAGAATGCACGAGTCCACTTTTTTGATGCTATCAATAAGGGTGCGCGTTGTGCTGTGTATTATGGTCATGGTCATCAGGATTCACTCAGTGATGAAGGTTTTTTACGTGCGACAGATACGGGACTTTTTTTGAATGATAGTAATCCCTCAATGTTTTTTTCTTTTTCGTGCAGCAATGGTGAATATCTTCGTAAAACGAAACCGCAGATGTGTAAAACATTTCTTTTAAAGTCAAGTGGGGGATGTATTGCATATATCGCCGCTACAGCTCCTACTTATGCTGCTTCGAATGAGCAATTTGGTTTGGCCATTTTTTCTCAACTTGATTCTTCGGTATCGGCTTCCATAGGAAAGGTATTGCTCAATGCATTTTCAGTTACAAAAAATATGTCGAATTACTACTATCACGTTCTTGGGGATCCGGCACTTTCATTTTCACGAAAAAAGATTAATGCACAAACGATAATCTCCAGCGGGCAAAATGGCGATATTTCAATAACAACAAAGACAGTTTCATCGGCTACTTTACCTCTTAGCTATCGCTACCAGATAAGTATTCGCGACTCGGTAACCTGTATTGATGGCCTCTCTCCAAAGTATCTCGATGATTCGATTGTCACTTCATTCGATGGAGTTTCTTCAAATGGACAGATTGTTGTAACTATTCCGAATGCTCTTTTAACAGAAAAGACCTTTTACACTCTGTATGTATGGGATGGAGTGTCTGAACTGAGGATAGATACTTCGGTAGCTGTTTCTACCGCAACAATTGTAAAAAATATGTTACCACTTCAAAAATGGCAGTATACTTTTAATCATGGGATACTTACAGTAACCCTTACCGACCGGCCACACACAAAAGAGGCATCCATTTCACTTTATGCGATGAATGGTGCGTTAGTAAAAACGTTTAAAAATCCTCTAAATAGTAATCGGATTGTAGTTGATATCCGAAATGCCCACCTACCGGTAGGAAATTACATTTTCAAACTGACAACTCAAGGACAGCTGCTCAGAGGGACGTTCTGTAATATTCAGATGTAATTTGAACATTACCATTTGTTAAATGCTGCTGCAGGGGTGGGGTGTTTATCTCATTAAAGAATCATATTATATAACCAGGTGTACAGGTACCTTTACCTTAGTACCCTCGGGATCAGATCCCTGATATCATTAAGCATTGCTGAGGTACACCGCATCTGTTGTTCCTTTTCTGGCCATGATCATGGTATCATGAGACCACAACGTCCCCTTTTCGGGATGTGACAGGGAGATTGTATAAGATATGGCTGACTTTCTTTCCTTATAAAATCGGTATGTCGCCTCGGTCTAAATCTCTATTCCCATGAACTATTGCCAGGATTGCTTCTTCTTTCACTGACATCATAAATTACTCCAATATTAGTTTCATTTCAAAAATAGTTTTGAGATATAAGGATTGTTATAGAAATTTTATTGCCAATGGGTTTGGAGTTAGTGTTTACCTGACAACCCTCGGGATCAGATCCCTGATATCATTGAGCATTGCCGAGGTACATCGCATCTGTTGTTCCTTTTCGGGAGTATATTTCGGCAGTCTGGTCATGATCGTGGTATTATGCGTCCAGAGCGTCCCTTTTTCCGGATGTGACAGGGAGATTGTATAAGATATGGAGGACCTGGGAGCCAATGAGTCGATCTTTATGCTGTCAGCTGGAGACAGCAGGGAATACGGCGGTTCAAAATCGATGAACATGAACCTGCCAAATGGCAACGTAAGTGCATTGACCGCTACATTGATTGCTACCTGTACACCTTCCGGCGGAATGTCCGGCACTTCGACCCCCTGAAGAATCTGGTAGATCGTGTAAAACAGGTCTGCCTGCCGTACTGAATCGACCAGTTCGGGTTCTTTTACTGAAATGTTTATGAGATACGCCACTCCCGGTATATCAGGTTTTACATACTTAATTTTCAGTGACTTAGCCCTCGCCGAAAGATATGCACCAAGATCGGTAATAATATTTTCATATGTTTAGATTTGTGCTTTACTTCTTGCTTTTAATTCCATAGGTAAAATACAGTTGTAAACAAATTCATTAATCGGTGTATTAGTTAAATGCTTTTTAGAAAGTTTTACTACCGTTCCATTTTGATATTCTATCTCAGATGGCTTACCATTCCAAACATCACGAGTTAATGAAGCAGTAGAATCGTATGGATAGGAATCAATAAGATCTATTGATTTATCTACAAAATCTGGTTCGATATTAACACCTGATTTTTTGGATAGTGCATATATTTCTTGGAGTAGACCAATCATCATTTGTCGAGTTTCATTTAATTCTCTAAGCTCACCATAGGTTGTTTTGGTTACAGCTAAAAGTCCTCCAACACATATAACAATAAATTTTTTCCATAATTCAGCTATAACATCAGTAGAAACTGTAGCTTTAATATCTGCTTTAGTAAATACTTTCAACAACTCTTCACATCGCTTTGAAATTGTTTTGTCAATTTCTCCAAATGTAATTGTCGGTTCGACTCCAAAATGATTAATAACTGCAGGTGCTTGAATTTTACTCATAATACGGCATAATCCACCAATAAATCTATCTGGTGGAATTTGTTTTTGCCGTTCA
Organism: Chitinispirillaceae bacterium; assembly: GCA_050301235.1. Classification (GTDB taxonomy): domain Bacteria; phylum Fibrobacterota; class Chitinivibrionia; order Chitinivibrionales; family Chitinispirillaceae; genus JAFGIN01. The sequence continues at coordinate 24,647 of JBNKZD010000203.1, forward strand.
TCAATTGCAGAAATGCCGTTTTGTAATGGCAATATAATTGTGTTCTGGCCGGTAATATTGATTAAATCATTTGCAATGTCTTTGAGTTGCCAAGCTTTGACAGCAATAATTGCAATGTCAACAACACCAAAATCTTTCAGATGGGCAGTAGCTCTAATTGGATCGGCCCTAAAATCCCCTCGTATACTTTTTATCATTAGGCCATTTTTATTTATTTCATTCAGATGTTCACCTCGAGCTAAAAAGATTGCATCATTAACTGCATTGGAAAGTTTTGCCCCAAAGTATCCTCCAACTCCACCTGTCCCTGCCATGCAAAGGTGGAGCTTCCTTCAGAAACGAGTGGAACATCGGTGAGTGTATAGCTGCAGGTGTTAACTTTATCAAGTTCAGAAGAAACGGGATGTTTATCCAGTTCTGTGAAACTCACATTACAGAGAACGACTTTTTTGTGGTCTGAAGAGATCGTTCCCGTATGTTCTTCTGGTGTTGTGGGATGTGAGCATAGAAGAATCAGATGGTTAATAAAAGCGATAAGTGCAACCAGATGCTTGATGATTCCCATGTGCGTCACCTTTACGGATTTATGTTGAGTGTGACACAGACTATTTTATTATAGAGCACAATGGACAGGTGTTATCCAATATTTTATCTTATGTCATTCAATTTTAAAAATGGCAAACCAGATATTATTTTTCAGGTAACAATCTCAATTAACGGGGCAATGATTTGCTTTTGTGTAAAAATGTGTGCCCTGTTTTTCGTCTTCAGATATACTAAACAAGGGGGGCTGTAATGGCTCGTATCGTACTGCTGTTCTGTATCTTTGCAGTTAGTACCGCTTTTTCACAGACAATATCGCTAAGCGGAAGGGTGTCGAATGCAAAAGGAAAAGCAGTTGTCGGGGCGCATGTAACGCTTGCCCGAAAAAAAATTACCGTTGACACCGATTCCACTGGTACATTCAGGATACTATCCGATGTTTCGGTCAAAGGTATCGCTACACAACGCAGGGTAACCGATAACATTGCGATCAAGAACAATATCGTATGTCTGCACCTGGCCGCAACATCACCAGTTCGCCTTGAATTATTCGATATTCAGGGTAATCTGATGAAACGGATCAATACGAAGACGCTGCAGCCGGGCGATTATCAATTCGACAGATTCCAGTTCAGAAATGTATCGGCTATAACAGCGCTTCGGATTTCAACGAAATCGACCCAAAAGACAATCAGATGGCTTTCACTGGAAAACCGAATTCTAATCGGTAACAACATCTCTATTATTTCTAACGGTAACGTTAAGAGTTCTAATACAGTTGCAAAAATAGATTCGTTAAAAATCTCTGCAGAGGGGTACATTTCCAGAATAATACCGCTTTTGTCTTATCTGGATTCATCTATTGCAGTGACTCTTGATGCTATCATATACGGAAACTTTACGATCATGCTTGTTCCGGAAAACCTCGCAATGGGTGATGATGCTTATACGACTGCTGCAGGTGCATTCTATGATGGTCCATTACCTCCCAATAGCATATTCGAAAAAGTTGAGGAATCAGGGCCATGCAAACTTTATAAAACGATTATTCCATTCTGTGCAGATGACTGTGGTATCAACGGAAAATGTGTTGCCGAAGACAGTTGTCATTGGTATCCGTCCATTGTAAGTGCTGGAAGTATAACCATCACCGGTTTTAAATTTAAAGGGGTGAAGTCACTATTAACCATAAGTCCATTGAATCAATCTTACAATCGAAAGAAGGTTGACCAGGTCGATTTTCCACCTTTCAGTGAAGGCGATTCTATCATAGTATCTGCAGAAGGGAGCATCACAACAGCTCCTTTTACGATCAAATCTGCAGGTATAGCACCTCTGGAGATTCCAAATGAAGCGATTGTGCTCGAAGATGGACTACCGATGACTCTGCGATGGAAGAAACAGGAGCATGCGGGTATTTCGACTATGAATATCCGTATCAACATCAGTTACCACGGCGGTACCAAAGGTGAAATTATAGTTGATTGTGAAGACAACGGGGAGGTGACCATACCCGCACCCATGTTAAGCTGGCTTAAAAGCTGGGGAATAGCAGGTTATCCTATGGTAGAACTGACCCGCAGGTCGATTGTCAGTAGCGATACGACAAAACCATCATTAATGATTGAATCATCGTTAACCAGATTGGTCATAATTCCCGGTTTGATATCGTGCGATCAGGATGAGGATTGTCCAGGAGCCAGATGTGTAGAACGGAGGTGTCAGTAGAGGCCTGAGCCCGACGTATAATAACCCTATACTACTCAACACTATTGATAATAGTGAAAGTGTCATTACTCTCGATGAATTACCTGTAAACATGTACGATTCGAACAGAATACCGGGGTGCGTAACAATAGATACACAGCTTGTAAAACACAGAAATCTTCCAGATTTCTATTGGTAAATATACTGTGTTCATCCCTTGCGCTGGTCTGCCCCAGTTTTCTGTGGACCAAACATAATCTGTTACAAATGGCAGAATTGCATTTGGGGAAATATGCCTTCACATGAATAAGAAATATTCACATCCCGGCCATTTCCATCTCGTTCACTTCTTTCAAAAAACCAAATCCCAAAATCCTCATACCTGCTTCTTCTTCACCATACCCATGGCAAATGCAAAACCCACAAAAAACCGTCAGGTACAATTAATTGAGAATATGAATGTTCCGGGCAGTCAGTTTCCGGCATGGGATCGTGTTGTTATATGAAGTAAGCCTGATCCGGGAATTCGCTGCAACGGGAGAATCCTTCTGGCGTACACCCATCAAGCAGAGATACTCGCTTCTCCACCGTTTCGATTTCGGAAACAAGGATTAAAAAACATTTGACATTTTGACAGAATTGTTGTAGGCTGAATGTCCAATTCTATTGATACTTTGAAACAGGAAACGGGAATCAATTCTAACTTATTTAAGGGGGAGGAGCATAGTATGAGAAAAATGAACGCGGGTGAAACGTCATTGTCGCCTATATTTGCAGTGTTTCTATCGGTATTCATTTCAACTGGTCTATATGCAACCGAGACGGTGATCTACTCTGAAGGATTTGAAAATAACGATGGAACTTTTACTCATTCCGGGGTGCTCGATAATTGGGAGTGGGGAGCACCAGCTTCAAATTTTACACCGGGTCCTCAGGCTGCTCACTCGGGAAACAAATGTTGGGGTACAGACCTTGATAATTATATTCCGTTTGATATGAATTCCTATCTTGTCTCACCTGCAATTGTGTTACCTGCATTAGGAACAAACCAAGTGATGCGTGTTCGGTTTTTTGGCTGGATTGCAGTTGACCTGATGGCTGATCGCGGTCAATTTCAGATTTCATCAAACGGGTATGACTGGGAGACCAAAGCGGAACTGCTGCTAACGATGCAGGGTGGATGGAATGAGTATGTGTTTGATATCAGTGATTACGCCGGTGATACTATCTATCTGCGGTTTCGCTGTTCTAATGATAAAGAGGATAATTTCGATCCGCCCAATGTACCGTATAATATGGCTGGACTTTATATTGATGATATAGCAATCATTGTAGCTGATGCCCCAAGTGTAAAAAGAATAATTACTTTTGAAGGTAGTGAAAATCAGAGCTCAATTGCATCATGTCCATGGATTCTGGTAAAGTCAGCTACTACAACAGGTATTAGCAGTTTCAAGCAGGAGAATGATATCTACTCGACAGCAAGAGGTGCAAGCGCTGAATATACAGATTTTTATCAGTTAAATACTTTTCTGGAAGCGAATGAAAATGGTAAGTATATATTAAAATTAAAAGAGACTGATCGGGAGGTCTCCTTTACTGATGTGTTTAAACTGTATGTTGTTGATCATGATGCCAGTGTTGATATTTCATGTGATGAAAATGGTAATATATTCACTTATAAGAGTAAGAAAGATGGCGTTATAGCATCGAGCGTAATTGATAAAAATGGTAAAAACGTTGCTGTACTGGTAAATACAGCCGACGAAATAGGATATAAAGCATACAATGGGGATTATATTGATCTGGATTTCAGTTCTATTGGTACAGTACAACATCCGATATTACTGTTTCGAGCGCGTGGGTTTATGATCGACACTCTGGAGGGAAAGCCAACGGGAGCTATTCCAAGAATTTATATACAGACTCAAAATGCAAGTGGAAAATGGGTGACAAGAAATACCTGTTATCCCCGATGGAAATCTGCTTTAAATGCTTACGATTTGGACGGATTTTTCCCCTATTCGAAAAATATTCGTATTCTCAGTGCATCATGCCACACTGGAAAATATCACATGATCGATTGGGTGACCATGTCGACTTCAAAACAGAAATCAGTTACAACAACAGAGTTGTCTCCCCTCTCAGCAATCCGCTCAGATGGGGTTAATGTTACGACTAATATGTTAAATATCGATAGTAAGTATGCCCATTTGACAGCAAATGAGGAGATCACACTTACATTTAATGCTCCTGCTAAAGACAAGGTGAAAAAACGGGATATTATTGTCAAAACAAAAGGGTATTACATTCCTGGAGGCACTTTTTTCTTTTATACGTGGAATGGAAATTCGTGGGTACAACGCGATGGATGGACAATACCGGATAATGGTGATCAGATAAGGAATTTTGATTTCAGTCTGTGGCTGCCCGATCCATCAGGGCAGAACAGGATCAGAATCTGGCAGGACTTTATTTTTGACCCTGCATCAATTGATTATGTCAGTTTGAAACGTGACAGTATCAGTCTGATTATGAGCAGTGCAACAGATCTGCGGGATACAAGTTCAATCCTGAATCTCCTTAACGTTTCTGATGATATCCGGCATGAATGGGACTGGGGGGCGGACTGGCCCTACAGAAATCGTTGGGTTGAAATAGAGTGGTCTGACAGTTTTGTGAATTCACCTCCGTCAACAAGTCCGGTGTTTGTCACCAACACTGGCTCGACATCGCCGACTATCAACTGGACCTATACCGACATAGATGGAAACTCACAGAACCAATATGAAGTCGAAGTGTGGACTGGTCCGGATGGCACAGGGCACAATATCTGGGATCCACAGCCCTGGCTGGGTGCAGCTTCATCGGTAAGCTATGCCGGACCACCACTTGCACAGGGTCAGCAGTACTTTGCGCGAGTTAAAGCGTTTGACAGCCTCAGCTGGGGAAACTGGTCTGAGTCGCCTTTTACACTTTCCGTCAACCATCCTCCCGTCGCTGAAGCAGGTAATGACACCATGGTGATAGCTGTGCCAACATGTTTGACTTCTGTGGTACTGAATGGGTCCGGATCGCATGATCCCGATGGTGATACCCTTTCGTATTTGTGGACCGGGCCTTTTGGGACTATTGCAGGTGCAAATGTCGCTGTTTATCTCAATCCCGATACAGCTCATATTTATCTAATTGTATCTGATGGCAAGGGTGGAAGCGGAATGGATTCTGTAACAATAATTGTGCGCGATACTATTGCACCAATTCCCGATGCCGCATCACTTGCACCGTTATCAGGTGAGTGTAATGTCACAATCACCACACCGCCGACCGCAACAGATAATTGTCAGGGGTTGATTGTGGGAACAACCGATTCACTTGTATTTTCGACACCGGGAACACGGGTAATAACCTGGTTTTTCACCGATGGGTGCGGGAATACCGTAACACAGTCTCAGACAATTGTCGTTGCTGATAACACCACTCCGGTACCCGATCAACAAACTCTGCCTGTATTGAGCGGCGAATGTACTGTAAATGTGACCAGTTTCCCGACAGCAACCGATAATTGTGCCGGTTCGATTGTTGGCACTACGCAAAGTCCACTTTTCTATTCTCAGGTGGGAACATACACTATTACCTGGCGGTATACTGATGGCAGTGGAAACAGTGTTACACAACCCCAGCAGTTGATAGTTAACGATAACGTCGCTCCAGTTCCAGATGTCATGCAGTTACCGGTGGTGCAGGCGAACTGTGTACTTACTATTACCAGTTATCCGACAGCAACCGATAATTGTAAAGGAGTAGTAACTGCAACGACGTCCGACCCGTTATCATATGCACAGGCAGGAACTTATACGATTCACTGGCAATACAAAGATGGAAACGGTAATACAACGGCTCAGTTGCAAACAGCTGTTGTCATTGATAATGTTGCTCCGGTGCCCAGAGTAAGCCAGCTTCCGGTGCTAAACGGGGTCATTTTCGGTACGCGCTGCTATACAGTGCGTTCCTATCCGACAGCAATGGATAATTGTAAAGGACGAATAGTGGGAACAACATCAAGTCCACTTGTTTATTGCACAAGAGGCGTATTTACCATTGTCTGGCAATATTCTGATGGAAATGGTAATGTCGCGACGCAGAATCAGACGGTGAATATACGATAGAGGTTGATAGATCAAAATTCTTAGCAAGCTCGCATCTGGGGGGCTTGCTTTTATTTTTATTGGGACAGAACATTTGAGATGGACGGAATGGTTGTGGGGGAAGAAGAATTGCGTTTAACTTCGAAAGTATCTGACAGACCAGGCAAATAGCTCCGCGAATTCATATTAAAATCTTTTATCTGATACTGATATTGGTAACACTTTTTTAAAAAATAGTTTGACAAAACTACACAATTCAAATATATTAAAAAGTTATTGATAATACTGGAAATGCAGAGTACTGAATAATTCGTATAAGTGATTGAATTACTGTGAATAATTCACATCACCTGTTATTTTTAAAAGGAGACACTAAAATGATACGACGCACACTTACCGTTGTATGTTGCCTGTTATCATTATGTTATGTAACAGCGGGGGCGGCGCCATTGGCAATTTCGCAGATATCTTATGATATGTCAAAAGTACTGGTTTCACTCAGTTCTGGAGACCTTCATTATATTGATTCAGATGCCAATACTCATTCCTGGTTGCATGTGGATGATGGGTCGTACATTCATGCTCCTGAAATGCAAGGTGATGGTGAAGTTACTGCGGTTATTCCAGGTACTGACGCTTCTGCTTCTGCATTCGTTGCCAATGGATCGGTTACCGTTAATTCCAATGCAACAACGCAATATGGTGATGCTTATGTTTCAGCCGGAACCACATCAGATCTCGGTCTTTATGTTGAAAGCGCGGAAGTTATAACAATTACTCTCGATATTTCCTTAGAAATAAGTGCTTCAGCAGAATCTTTAAATGAAGCCAGTTTGGGGCTTGCAGATGATTATTTGGCATTATATGTTCGTAACGATGATGGTAGTCTGAACCCCAGTCCTCTGATTGATACTTATACCAGCTATTGGCTTTCTGTGGTGGATGGTGAAAGTGCGCTGCCGCTCAACATCCCAGAAAGACTGACCCTTACCTTTGATCTTAGAGATATCCAGGGTGCGCCGTTCACTGGTCGTTTACTGCTTCAAAACTCTGCCCAAACTATAGCGGATGCGCAAAACTGGAATGAACCTGCCGACGTCCCCGAACCGACAAGTCTCAGCCTGTTAGTTATGGGTTTAGCAATGCTTTTGCCTCTGGCTCTGCGAAGAAAAGTATAATTGCACTTATTACATATTGATGACAGTCATAATTAACATCTGGCTGTCATTTGCTCCCTTTAATTCACTTCTCGCCATGAAACAATGTTGACAATTCTGCGATTTTTTGATGGAAGCAGTGTAGTGAGTACCTTATCAATTATGCTGGAACAGTAATGTATTCTTGAACCACCATTTCCATCACAGTTTCCCTCGAAGGTTTTTCCAAGCATAAAGACTGCACCAAGCACCGATGCGCCTCCATTGAAATGTTTAACCTGATCCGCGATGATGATACCTTTGAAATGACCGTGATAATTGTTAAGTGATGCTGTGCCTGAAGAATTATGAACAATCAGAATGCCACCGGCGAAAACACATGGGGTTTCGGAATAAACCAGTCCGTAATAATCGGAGGGAGGGCAGGTTGTACATCGGTGTGCTTCAAGCGTGTCCTGTGGTATTCCAAGCAGTTCTCCAGGAGTCTGGGGATACCCGTTGGTGTCGATATATTCTTTAGCGGTGACATTGGGGATTATGGATTTCTGCGGAGCTGTTGTTGTTCCACCAATTGTTGATGATCCTCCGGCTGATACAGAACCACCAGCTGCAACTCCATACACACCACCTGTGCCTAATAACGATCCATACATACCGACGCTGTCGTAATCTCTTCCATCAATTTCTATGTTCCCAAGCGTCGAAACATCTAATCGCGAGGTGTATGCTGCCTGAAACCACCCTTTAATATTGACATCAGGTTGCATATAAACTACCACTTTAAGTTTAACTGTATCAATATTCTGGACGCCGATGGAATAGATGGTTACAGTGTCAAGCGCAAGTGATGTTGAACATCTAACCGTGTAAGATCCCGATCCAAAAGGTTCATTCGAATATATTGTAATATTTTCGTTTGCGGAAAAACTGAGTGTCCTTTCGCGAAGGCGGGCGATAACACGTTCCTTACCAGCTTCTGCAATATTCAATACAGCTACTTTTGA
>JBNKZD010000204.1:0-97149 GCA_050301235.1 Chitinispirillaceae bacterium
GGAACTGGTTCAGATTCAGATGGAGTTGTAGTTCGGGGGAAGTACTGACCACCCCGTCAGGCTTTGCCTGACACCCCCCCACAAGAGGGGAATGTCCGGAAAAATGCCCCTCCATTGGAGGGGTGGCAGGCTACGCCTGACGGGGTGGTCAATTAGCTGCCTTCGAGGAAAAACAAATGCGATATACTAAAAATTACATGTCCCTTCCTTACAACCCGGCGCTTAAGGAGCGTGCACGTGCGCTACGGCGTGCAGGTAATTTGGCAGAAGTTCTGCTGTGGAACCAACTAAAACGCAAGCAGTTTTACGGATTGGATTTTGATCGTCAAAAAATTATTGGCAACTATATAGTAGATTTTTATTGTGCTGAAAAACAAGTCGTAGTGGAAGTCGATGGTAGTAGCCATGATAATAAAGTTGAGTATGATCGAAAAAGGGATGCTGATCTTCGAAGTACAGGTTTGACTGTTATCCATTTGCGTGATAGTGATGTCAAATTCAGAATTGCAGAGGTTATGGAGTATTTAAGGCGGCAGCCGGTGTTTGGAGTTGTTGGATGTGAAGAAGCCACCGTTTGAAGCGCTTTAAATCATCATAATGCATTACATTAAAAGTGCACTCATCTTTGCCGAAGTGCTCTGTTTACACTTCCACCATGAGTTTCTCGTTTGTAATCTTTTGTCCACTAAGCAGTGATGCGGTATTAATCAATGCCAGGTGGCTGTATCCTTGCGGAAAATTACCTGTCAGCTCTTTGTCTTTGAAGCCGATACCTTCACTGTACAATCCAAGGTGATTACTATATTTCAATATCTGGTCAAAAAGCTGTTGTGCAAGTTCATGCTCTCCGATTTTATACAAACTATCGATCATCCAGAATGTGCAAATGGTAAACGATGTACCGGGTAATCCGAAATCGTCTTCATTACGGTAGCGGTACATAAGTCCATTGTGGCATAAGCGCTCGTATGTTTTTAAAACGGTCATTTTGTATTTTGGATCATCTGCCTCCAAAAAGCCATATTGTTCCATAAGCAGATTTGCAGCATCGAGGTATTGGCTTCCGTAAAATTGGGTAAATGCGTTCAGATCAGAATTCCAGCCTTTCTCAAGGATTTCCCTCTTGATTGTTTCTCTAAGAGTTGTCCATTGACCGACATAGGTTTTCATACCTAACAGATCAGCAATTTTTACGGCTCTGTCGGCTGCTACCCAGCACAAGACTCTCGAGAATACGAAATGTTCTTTCATGCTGCGATATTCCCAGATTCCTTTGTCTGGAAGCATCCAGTTTTTTTCAACAACCCTCATGAGGCTTCTGACAATTGTCCAGATATCTTCCGAATTGATATCAGAAGAATGAAAAATATTGAGACTTTTATATAAAACATCAAGGAGGACGCCATAGATATCATTTTGTTTCTGTTTAAATGCTGAGTTTCCGATTCTGACCGGCCTGGACTGTTTATATCCGCTTAAATGGTCGAGTATCTTTTCGGTCAGTTCAGTTTGCCCATTTATTCCGTACATTATCTGCATTTTATTGTGTTTGTAAGGAATTACATTTATAATGAAGTCAAGGTAGCGTTTTGCTGCATTATAATGCCCAAGTGAAGTTAACGTGTCTATAATCATCGATGCATCACGAACCCAGCAAAACCGGTAATCCCAATTTCGCACATCTCCCGCTTTTTCCGGCAGGGAAGTAGTAACAGCAGCCAGAATTGCCCCGGATTTCTGGTAGGCAAGTAATTTCAGTGCAAGAGCTGAACGTGAAATTACATCGTTGTATTTGGAGAATTTTTTTGTTCGTGAACTCCAGTCAAGCCAGTAATCTTTTGTTCGGGCCATTTCAAAGTGTGCACTTTCAAGATCCGGTTTGTTGATTTTCTGATTATAACTTATCCAGAAATAACAATCATTGTTCAACGAAAATTTTTTCTTCTGTTGTATAAGTACCAGATCAATATTGGAATACAAATACACTGATTCATATGGTCCCTTTTTTGTATAATTTTTAAGGTAGAGATCAGTGCACATTGAAAATGTTTCAGTCGCAGCATAGCAGAGTTGAGGATCATAATTAACCATTACTTCAGGAGTGCCCTTTACTACTTTAACATATCTGATAATATCAGGTGGGCAATAATAGGTCTCCCTGCTTGTTTTATACCGAGGCATAAAATCATAGATTTCCAGTTCAGAATTACTGCATAGGAACTTTGTAACGAGAATGTTAGTATTTTTTAAATAGTATTGTTCTGTTTTTTCAACATGCTCAGGCTCAATTAAAAAGGAGCCACCTTTTTCTGTGTCAAGAATTTTTGCAAATACAGAAAATGAGTCATAATCCGGCAGGCATGCCCATTCGATTTCGCCTTTTAAAGAAACAAGCGCAGCACTTCTGCAATTACCGATTAATCCAAAGTTCATAATAGTAAATTCCAATATCGAAATGAAAAGTAATTGTTAGTTGACTACCTTCTTTTTCAACAGGTCGTTGAATGTCCCGATTGACAATACTGAAATCCCGGAATTCAGTGTCCTGATTGAAATCGGGAATTCCTGGCAATGTTACTTTCAGAATAACCTGTGAAAGTGAATTACGTATACCGTGCCAGGTAGTTTGGTCTCATTGCTGCTTGAAACAACTCGCTCATAGAGAACCGCAATTCACTTAAAATGCGTTTTCGATCAATAATATTTGCCAGAAGGACCCATATCAGAAGATTGCAGTCGTTCTTCAATTTCAATATACATAACTTTTTGTTTTTAATACAATAATACTGTTTGTCTGTTTCAATGGTGAAAAGTGATATGCTTTCTGGAAAACTACGCTTAAAAAATATATTAGAATATTATTTATATATTTTCAATAATGACTCGTAACATATTGTTAAATATGAATATAGTGAATAAAAATATCAGGTATATGCTTAATAATTATAAGCGGATATTACTATCACTCGGTTGCTATATTCAAAATGTTGATGTATTATTACTATTGAAGAGTCGACGAATCGTCTATCACACGTGATTGCTTAAAAAAAGAGATACTAAACGAAAGGAATGAAAATGAACTTCAAAAAACTAACTACCATCGTGCTGACAGCCTCAAGTGCTCTACTTCTGTCTCAATGCTCCAATCCGTCATCAGTTTCAACACCGGATACTGAAACACGAAGTTTTGCAAATCTTTCGTCAGATCTGCTCATCGAACTTCCACCATCCATCGCAAAGGAGCCGGTTTCAGGGGCACTTGCAAAGCAGGCTGCAACAACAAATCTGCCAAAAGATATTTATGAACCGATTCGGGCATATATCGGATTTGCGAATTTTCTTGTCAACAATAACCAAATAGGTGTAAAAGCGTTGATCGGGTTCTGGAGAGACACACTCGATTGGGGTTATATTCGTCAGGTTGGTACAGCTACAGGATCTGAGGGAATCTACACCTGGACAGCTTCATATGATTCAACCATAGAACTTGCCTATAAACTGATTGTTACAAGAAATGATATTACCGAAAAACCTGTTGTGCTGAAAATCGATTTTAATGGACGATTTATTTTTGCAAAAGGTCGGGTGTACTATAATGCTGGCCTTTTCGAAAATATTGATAATGACTCACTTAAAATAGCAGTCTCTTTTGAACGGAATGTCAAGAGCCGTTTTGTTGATGTTGAGATTACCGGCTGTGATCGCAAGAAAATCGATGATCCATCAAACATAAAGATTTCCCTGATGGAAAAAGATAAGCTGATTCAGGTCAGTGGAAGTTCTTATCATCCGGAAATGGACAGTATCATGGCTTCCGTAAAGGGACACTGTTATACATTCTCGGGAATCGCTGATCCTGTTGCGGATAAGTCAATTGTTAATCTTGGTCTTCCACCGGCAAGTTACAACAAAAATGATGGTGCACTTTTCAGTACCTATGGCATTGCAGAGATGTGGACGTCATCAATTATTCAGAAAGAGATTCCAAAAATGCTAGATTCACTCAAGATGTTTATTGTAACATCATATACAAAAGATATGACAATTGAACAGATACTGACATCATTATTCACATCACCTGGAAGTTTCCAGCTGCTGCCTGCCGATTCAATCAATTCGATTACTCCGGACCAGCTTCAGGAATTTCTGAAAATTAATGAATCAATTTCAGCTCCGATAATTCGCGCTCAGCTTAATGCGATACTCTGGCTCTCTGAGATTACTCAACCAGTCTATTTTAACTGGATTGGTTATGCCGGAAACGGGGCAACTGTACCGGCTGGTTTTACGTACCTGAGTAATGTGACAGTTGATCTGGATGCAGTCGTGCCTTCAAGTATGGTGACATTGACGATTAATCCGTAATAACGAAGTTTTGCACGAAATGGATTGAAACTTTATATATTAGGGTGGAGAAGCGCATCGGTTGAAGTGACATCACCGGTGCGTTTCACCTTTGAGTGTGGAGCAGTTGGTGCATATGATTTCAATATTTGATTATCAGGACTACCGGCGTTTTCTGAAAGATGTTCTTCAGGAGATAAAAAAGGAACGTCGACATCTTTCGCAACGGGCGATTCTGCAGAAAATGGGGATCAGTTCGTCGGGATTTATTGCAAATGTCATTGCCGGACGTTCCAACCTGACTGTGGCTCAGGTTCAGAAACTATCGAAGGTGCTAAAACTCACCAACCCTGAAACCACTTATTTCGAGTTGCTACTTCATTTCAACCACACCAGATCCATTGAAGAAAAAACGGAGTTTTATGAACGGCTTACCGGCTTTCAGAAGGCAAAACTGAAGGTGCTTTCTGCTGAGCAGCTGACCCTTTTTTCCCGCTGGTATTATGCAGTGATCAGGGAGTGTGCCTATTATTTTGATGTACGTGATTATCAGAAACTGGGGCGGCACATAGTACCTCACCTCACACCTGTCGATGCGCAGGAGGGGGTTGAAGCGCTGTTGCGCATGGGTTTTTTACGGCAGGAACCTGATGGAAGGATTGTTCAGTCTGATCCGATTATAAGCTCTGGCGATGAAGTACGCTCCTTTGATATAATTCAGTTTCAGGCGGCGACTCTTGACAGGGCAAAGCAGGCACTTCTCGAGGCTGCACCGGAAGAGCGTGACATTTCGGTGCTGACGGTAACTGCATCTAAGGCGTGTATTGACCAAATTAAAGATGAAGTTCGTCTGTTCCGGAAAAAACTTCTTCGTATCGTTCAGGATGATCCTGATCCGGATCAGGTTATGCAGTGCAGTATCAATATTTTTCCGGTAACCGGGAAAGCAAAGGATCTGAAATGATTTTTACTGGTAAAGCAATCAGTTTCATGCGATGGTTAATCGTTATCGGCATGTGTTTAAGCTGCGTATCCTGTGGCATTTTTGAGAATGCCGGGAGTGGTTCTGAAGCCGGAAACTCTTCACGGATTGCGCTGCTCAGTGACACTTTACTGGTGAATATTCCATCATCTGCGACAGGGGATTCTTCAGTGGTGCTTGCCAAGCAATCGGTAGTCAGGAACACTTCAACAGAAATATTAGGAATGTATAATATTGTAAGAAAATATATTGGTTTTGCTAACGATCTGGTTCACGATGAGCATCTGGGGATTAAAAAATTAATTGTAACTTTTCGCGATTCACTCCCCTGGGGAAAGATTGAAAAAGTCGGTTCATACACCGGAGATTTTAATGGACTGCGCTGGACCGCGTTGTATGATGCCGATAATGAGTATCCCTATCATTTGTCTGTTGCACTTCCCGCAACGCCGGAAGAAAAGATCTTTACACTCGGTTTTAACGGTAGCGATACTGCGCCAGGAGGACGGGCATACTATCGTTTAGATCTTTTTGATTCGTTACAGTTTACAAGACCCCTGAAAATGGAGGTTAGTTTCAAAGCTTCAGCTGGCAGCAGGGAAATGGCTGTCAAGGTCGAATCTGATTCTACTCTGGATGGTGAAAATGGATTTAGAAATGTGTCGTTACAATTAGTTGAGAAGAATGGAGTTCTTCACCTTTCCGGGGGTGTTTATCTACCTCGATTGCTGGATCTGATTCCCGATACGGTTGAGTATTGCTACACATTTTTTGGTCTTGCAGATATGCAGCAAAACCGTTCGATACTGTCTATCGGACTTCCTCCTGCATCAATTGACAGTGATGATCTGACTTTATTGTCAAAATATAGTATTTCCTCGATTATAGCACGAAAGCTGATCAGGAAAGATCTTCGCACGCTTAATGATACACTCAAACGCTGCGTTGTCACTTCGTATAAGGATTCGCTATCGCTGCTACAGATTTTTGACTCGGTTCTGGTTGCAGGGCTTGGATGGCTTCGTCCGGTTGAAGAGATCGAAACGATCACCATTGAGGACTTTTTCTATTTTGTCGAGTTGAACAGGAATATAAATGACGTGAACTTCCGTACATTTCTTGTATTGATTGAGCTTTCAAAGCAGCCTGTTTATTTCGACCATTCAGGGTATGTAGGAAACGGCGAGAAGGTGCCGGATTCGTTCAGATCACTTGCTGCGATCAAATGTCTGCTTTCGATTCAGAGTCCGCGAGCGGTGCGGGGGTTGACGGTGGTGCCTTGATTTATAAAAAAAACAGATTCGGAAGCAAATTTGTTACAAAAATACTTAACGATCTTTTCAGACTTCCGGATAGTTATTTTCCTGAAAGAGGAAATTGAGTCTGGTGGGTAGAGTACTATGTGCATACTTCGAACAGAACTGTTTCTGAATCGGTATTTTTACTACATCTGTTAGTCACAGTGTTTTTTTTAGTCTTAACTGTTTAATAGTGAACATTTCAAGATAATTGTGATACTGTCATACCAAAAAAACTTCACATTTTCACTATTCCAATATTAAGACTTACTGATGATGTTACTTAGGATTATGATTTTTTTGAAAAAACCTGCATTTGAATGCCGTTATTTTAAAATTTATTTCAATAGTTACTCGATGTTTTTTCTATTTTGACCGGTTAATTATGGCCGTTTACGCAATTTAGTGCCGGCATTACCTGTAAAATGGTAACTAATACCCCCAAAAATTCATCAAAACAGTTGTTTCAGTTCAATACAAGCACTATATTAAACTTACTAGTAAAAAAAGATCATACTACCTTTCAACTTTAAGTCATTCTGCTAATTCTGCACAGCCTTCAGAACTGAGCTGGTTAATCTTCTGGAGACCGGGATAAGCCCCGAAAAATCTAAATCTGATCAACTGTGCCGAGCATGAAACCACTTTTTGGATTATTTTAATTATTGTAAAGAGAGTTGAATAATCAGATTTGTCGCATATCTGTAAAATTATGATCTTTTCGGCGGCTTAAGGTGATTATAGGAATTAATGGACATTTTGAGCTCTAAACTTATGGAGGCTGAATGAGTGGAGTGTTTTCATTTAGAAGTACATTGACGATCAAGATACTTTACGCATCTGTTTTTCTGATATCCACTGTGTTTGGCCAGGAAAATTACAGCTCATGGACCTATCATCAAAAAATCTATATCAATACCACCAATTTAAGTTTAACTACAGACGTTGCTAATTTTCCATTACTCATTCGTGTCAGCCCAGCCAGCATGAATGGTTACAGCACTGTGAAAACAAAAGGTGCTGATATCCGTTTTTCCAAATCCGACAATTCAACACCACTTTCTTATGAGATCGAAAAATGGGACAGCACCTCCGGGATAATCTGGGTAAATGTTGATACTGTGTTTAAGAATAATTTATCACAGTACATTGTAATGCATTACGGAAATGCCCTGGCAGTCGACAGCTCCAGAGGAGCAAAAGTATTTCAGACGTCAAACAGGTTCGCTGGCGTATGGCATATAAATGATAATTTTCTCGACGCTACTTCCAATGCTAACAATGGCGCCAATAACGGCACCACTGATGTTGCCGGTATCGCCGCAAGTGGCAAGAGTTTTAACGGAACCAGCAGCACAATTACCCTCACAAACTCGCTTACTACGACACTCGGAACAGGTTCCCCAACGTTTAGTTTCTGGCAGAAAGCTTCCGTGATGAACAACGCCGGCACGAATTGGAATTGCGCTGCATTCATTGGTGACGACGAATATGGTGATTCGGGCGATGTCTGGTACGGAGTAACTGACAGCAATAAAATCGGTGTAAAGGCAGGAAATGGAGCTGCTGTCATGTCGAAAACTACCCTCAACGACAGTATGTGGCACTATGTAGTCATGACCCGAAGAGCATCCGATGGTGCGATCTCCATATTTATTGATGGTCAACTTGATACTTCCGGAACCAGTTCATCAGGAGATAAAATCGGAGACACTCTCAACACTTTTGGAAAAAACCTGGATGGTAAATATATAACCGGGGCCTTCGATGAAATTCGTGCGGAAGACACAACACGTTCTCCAGACTGGATCCTGCTCTCGTATGGAACCCAAAAACCTGGTCAGGTGACGGTTTGTTTTCAACCAAAAATTGTTACGCAGCCGCATGACACTCTGGTAAGCCCTGGCGATACGGCAGCATTTTTCATTGAAGCCAGGGGCGACAGTCTGAAGTATAAATGGCAAAAATCAACCGATGGTTCAACATGGAAAGACACCGGATCTACCGGGACCTCTTATAAATTCAAAACGAGTTTAACTACTGATACAAACACACGTTATCGGTGTATAGTGTCAAGCCACTCTTACAATGATACCTGTACGGCGGTGGTCGTTAAATTGTTGCCATGTATACCAGCCAGAATAGCGATTCAACCGGAAGACAGAGCGGTTGTAGAGGGAAAAGCTGCACAGTTTACTGCACGCGGCACCGGCAATAGCATCAGCTATCAATGGCAGCGTAAAAGTGAAACTACCTGGAGTTCAATACCAGGGGCGATAGACACAGTCTGTTTTATCACTGCCAATGCAACCGACAACGGTGCAATCTTCCGTTGTCTTGTAATCGGCCTATGCGGTACAGACTCAAGCCAGGAAGTGACACTTACAGTATATACGAAACCTCACGCTCAGTTCAATATGTCGGATTCTATAGGCCCGACGCCGCTAAGTGTAACTTTTGAAGATTCATCAACGGGAAGCATTTCGAAGTGGAAATGGTACTTCGGTGACGGAAAAAGCATTGAATGTTCGACATCGACCAAACAGGTCCACGTGTTCGATTCGGCTGAAACATATCAGGTAAAGCTGGTGGTGGAGGGACCAGGAGGCGTAGACAGCGCGTTGAAAAGCCTCAGGGTTTACCCCAGAGGAGGAAACCCGATTGTGCTTACCGGACGATATATTTCTCCTGATAATGTGGAGTTGCTTCTGAAAAATTATGGAAGCCTGCAGACTGAAGCACCATCACCGTTTGTGTCGTCAGTGAAACTCTGGATAAAAAGCGGAGCGCTTCCGTTGGATACTGCCGGGTCCAAACTCCAGAAAACCTACGATCTTTCATTGCTAAAAGCTAAGGGTAGTGACTACCTCGACACCATCAAGCTATCGCCGCTTTCGCCGCCAGACTCAACGTATGGTTTTGCTACACAGGTTATGTGGAATGACAGCACCGTGACCCCGTTTACAACCACAAATGGATTGTTAGTATTGATGCGTGATACTGTAAAGCTGGTTAACGACCTCAAGCTTTCGGCTCTATATACCCCAAAGGATACCGTTACGTTTTATCTTGACAGTATTCAAAAAATCGATACTGCCAAAGTTGACTCGGTAGGGTTATGGTACGGACTGGGAAGTGATACTGTTCCAAACTTCGAGAGCAAAACAGCGGCGGTTAAATGGTGGTCGGCACAGGAGATTGTAAAGGGTGCATCCGCTAACCGGTTCAAATATGTACTCAGGAGTGATCAGTTCAATACCACCTTTAAGGCACTCACCTGTGCAGTAGTACTTGTCAACAAGAGCCACATCCCGGGCGATCAGGTAAAAACCAGCATCGTTATAGGTCTTCCATTGAATCCGGTACATCTACGCGCGACTGCGGTCAGTTCAAACAGCATACGTCTGTCGTGGGATCTACTGGCTGCGCAAGACAGTATCGAACGGATCAGGATTTACTATTCAAGCAGTGACACACTTCCCTATAATTGTGATTTCAGTGCCATCAAGGTCGATAGTCTTGTGCCGGAACCCGGTGTGATTGATACAACCATAACAGTATCCGATCTCAAAGAAATGACGCGGTATCGTTTCGGAGCGCGAGTGTACAAAAAGGGCTTATGGTCAACCCTCACCAACGTCGCAGTCGCAAGCGATTCAACAATGGAAACAAGCGTTTCCGTGATAACAAATACTTTAATTCTAAACAAACTTGTTTATGATACAGCGCCAAACAATGTGTGGATATTCTGGAGTGACACACTGGTGGATTCCAGTTTTCAGCTCGGGGTTTCGTTCTCCTACACACCAGGCATTACACCTTCGGACACCGGTTTTAAAAAGATTATTAAAATGCATCCGGATCTGGATAGTGTCATTGTCGCCCTTGACAGTTTGATCCCATTGGATAAGGACCTCGATGTTTTCCTCTGGTTAAGAAAAATCGGGGGAACATGGGCTGAACCTACTCCGCAGTCAACCGGTAAAATTCATATACCGCCGTTTCAATTTCGGGAGGTGCACTATGAATTCAACTCAAAAGGGGATACAACTTCGTGGATCAATGGACAGGTTCGATTAATCACACCACCTGTTGGACAATACGGAGAAGGTAGTTACACAAGTATTATCAGAACCTTTAAAATTGATACATCTAAGGCACCGGGACTCATTACCGTGGGCAGCAGTTTTGTTTTTTCGGAAAAGACTGTATCGCCAGCATTTTCTATTTATCTAAAATGTACAAATATTCCACCGGAATACTCTCTGCAGGACGTTCGGATATATCGTTTTGACGGTATAAGATGGATTGTCGACAGGAGCACAAAACCCGGGCGGGACAGCCTTTCTGTTTATGTCAATACTTATAATCTCGATATGCCTTTTGCAGCCATGATCGACATAATGCCACCTGTGATTACAGTTCTAAGTCACAGTGAAAAGATAGTTGAAAAGGGAGTCACCGTCTTCGATACAATTTACGTGTCTGACAACACTGGGAATGTGGTATGGAATTATCGGTGTTCAAAGGGTGAACAATCTTTTCCATCCGATGTTCAAAGTCAGACTGAGACACTGTCTACCGGTTCTGATACAGCGATCGTCTTCATTCAAAAAGAGCTCATCGCGGAAGATAACGGAGTTCGGGCGCAGTTTTTTGCCGATGATGGCCGTTCGACTAAAATGGTCGATTTGTCAAGGCGAGTGATTCGTGAGAAGAGCGATCTTACAGTTACTGAAAGTATGAAATGGACGCCGTTGCGAGTGACAGCAACGCTCGATACTCCATCTGCGGCTCGACTCTTGAATTTTTTAGGTGCGCCCAATTCGGAAGCAGTAAGTTACGATCCCCGGCTTATACGGCTTTTCCGCTGGTATCCAAACGTATCTAATGCAGAATTAACAAATAAATGGGTGGAATATTCTGATGGTTTGGAAAGTATTTTTGAATTCAGAAGCGGCAGGCTCCTCTGGGTAAAAACACGCAACCAAGTGCTCTTTGATTTTGGCAGAGCTGTAACAATGTCGCTTACGGATACTGTTGAAATACCACTTAACAATAAGGGGTGGACTGATTTTGCCATCCCGTTCATGTTTAACATCAGAGTCGGAGATGTCATTTCTGCTACGCGAAAAACCTCGAATCTTACTGACTCTCTGCAAATATACAAATGGGTTAAGGACTCGAGCGGAAAGTATCACTGCGATCCTTTCTTTGTGGCAACAAGGAGTGATAATGGATTGGATAGTCTTCCCAGGGTCATGAGCATTTACGATGCCGGATTTTCAGTTTACAACCCATGTGATGCACCGGTAACATTGCGAGTTCCCCCGATCCCCGAAGCGCTTTCTCCTGCAGCTGGTCATGTGGCGAAACGGGCAGCAGTTGAAGGTTGGGTTGTACGGGTTATTCCAAGAGGTGAAAAAGGAGAGGAACTTTCTTCGGTGTATTGCGGGTATACTCCGACTTTAACAGGATCGCACTATTATCCATTACCACCGCGGTTTGGGGGGCCTGAAGTGGGAGTGGTAGAGGAGAAAAGTGGTCAGTTGCTGGGAAGTGTGATTTTTAACGAAGTAAAGAACGGAGGTTGTACCTATCTGCTCTCATTACGTAATGAAGATAAGAACGCCCGGACGATGCGACTTGAATTGGATCGATGGGGTAATCTGCCTTCAGAAATGAAAACCACGTTTTATAATCCTTTGAACGGTCAGGTGACTGATGTGAGTGGTAATGAGGATTTTGCGGTAAAGGTTGAAGGACAGACGCAGGAGTACCTGTTGCTACTGGTTGGTGATGCCAACTATACTGCGGCAGGATTGAAAAAGTTTTTTGATGTAAAGCTTGCGCTGAAAAACGTTTACCCGAATCCTTTACGCGGTGCGATGCACCTGCAGTATATGGTGCCGTTTGCGAGAGTAGGTGAAGTAAAGTTTAAGGTACTCGACTTGACAGGCAGAACTCTCTGGCAGACAACGATAACGGAACACACGATCGCAGGAGGTGTCCGGAGCGTAACATGGAATGGCACAACGAAAATGGGTACACGTATTTCATCCGGATTGTATCTTGTAAATATGACCGCTTACGACTTTAATTCCCGCGCTATTGGTTCATTCAATAGAAAGATTGCGGTACTGCAGTAGTGTAGCATTTTCTGATACAAAAGAAACACCGTTTCTCCAGACCAGGTCTTAGAATGCAGATTCGGGACAGTTTGGTGCGGGTTGTAATAATTAAGTTTGAAATCTATTCACCATTACAGGGCGATACCTACAATGTCGGAGATACTATATTTATTCAATGGGATAAAGATGTGTTTTTGTTAAATCTGGCAGTCATTTCATTTTCAAAAGGTAAGGTTCGCTACATTACTCATGATGAAGGAATTGATAGCAAATCACCACAATGGGGAAATTTGGCCTGGAAAATCCCAGATACCATTTCTGATACCACAATACAACAATGTTATATTCAAGTTGCTGACTATGAGAATGAACAAATAAACTGCAAGTCCGGTATTCGTTCAAAATAAACCGTCTGCGGTTCCTACTTTTATTATAGAATCCACCAGCGGTGCGTGATTGCTGAAAAAACTCACATGCCGTTCGTTCAATCCCCGCGCTTCAGGTTGTCGCCGCCCTTCAGGGCGAACCGCAAAAATGCGATCGCGCAAATTTCCCGATAGTCATCACCGGTATGCAGCTCGGCCCGTGCCCCGAGGGTCATCTGTGGTGTGAGGAGATAACCGATCTCCATCCCGCCGTTGACTCCCAGCCCGAGTGATTCGCGACTCGGATACCGGGCTGTTGGTTCGGACACTTGTTCACTTTCCGCAAGCGGATAGAAGGGGGCCTCATCTATCTGGAACCACGTCACACCAGGCTCAAGTGTCAACCGCCAGGTCATTGCCTGATAGCTGCCCTGCCAGTCAATTGGCAGGCCGAAGTGAACAAAGCGCTGGGGGCTGAAATAGCCGCCGTGGCCGTAACTGAACTCGGACAAGTTGCGCTCGAAAGCAATGGCGGAAACCGCAATACCGGTCTCCAGACGCGTTCTCCTGGAGCGTTGCAGCTCCCACCCGAGACCCAGGTGCGCTGCGAGTGAATGATTCGGCTCGACATTTGTGCCGGTGAGATAGTTGTAATCGAGGATCGCATAGGATTTGAAGTTGCGATCATCATGGCGCAAGGTGACAGCCCCGCCCTGCTTCACCACTGCACCCCAGACGCGCCCGGTGCCGGGGTCTGAGACTCCGGCGAACGAGAGTACACTTTCATCTACAGCCCGACGCGAGGCTTCAAGACTCAGTGTGACATCGCGGAACGCCCGCTTCCAGAGCAAACCACCGACTATGTTCGAACGGGGGAAATTCACCGGGGTGACGCCTAGATCGAGTTGCCAACCGCGGTACCCATATCCTATCCCGAGAGCCACACCTTCTGCCTTGATATCGAGTTCACCGACAGGCCCCTCGACGGTACCGAAAGGTACTGTATCGGAACTACCATCAGAGGTGAGTTGTCCAGCACTGAGATGCGTGGGTGTGACCTGAAGAGACAGTGTCCCCCACGGACTCGGTAACTCCAGACGTGAGGGTGCAGTCAGCTCAAACAGCGCATGTCGGCCGGGCAAACCCTGTCGTGACCGCATTGTCATTTCCGGATTGAGTTTGGTTCCGGCAGCAGCACGTACCCGCTGCGTTTCGGACTGAATTTCCGAGCGTAAATGCTCGAGTTCGGCTTCTGGATGCCGGGTCTGAGAGGGCGGACTGGTTGTCGCTTTCACCTTTATAGTGGGCGCCTCGACAGAGTGCATTTCATTCTCAACGAGCCTGCTTGCCTGAGCGAGTTCCTGGAGTGCGCCTGTATAGCTCTCATCTTTGGCATCCAGGCGAGCAATGAACAGATGAAGGCGCGGATCATCACCTCGCACTTGCAGTCCCTGTTGCAGAGCATGGCGAGCTTCAGCCAGGTTGCCGCCGCCACTCAAGGTAGTATATGTTAAGCCCTGCAGCGCATCGAGATTGCCGGGATCCAGTTTCAGAACGCCAGCATATAGCCCGGCGGCCGC
This sequence comes from Chitinispirillaceae bacterium, assembly GCA_050301235.1. Taxonomy (GTDB): domain Bacteria; phylum Fibrobacterota; class Chitinivibrionia; order Chitinivibrionales; family Chitinispirillaceae; genus JAFGIN01. The sequence goes on from JBNKZD010000204.1 coordinate 14,701, forward strand.
TACACAATCACCGGCATCATGCAAAACCCGCCCGTAAGCGTTGGCAATTTGTGGCTCAAGAGGACGTGCTCCGGTCCAGGGTGCCAGCACACTCCGGGCACCTGCCAGATCACCTTGTAACCGCAGCGAGTCGGCAATGCGTACCGCACAACCAACACGCAACTTCCGGAGCGCACTCAGGTCTGATGGCGCCAGGCCAGGCTGAGTGGCAAGTTCCTTGAGAACAGTCATCGCTTCACTGGTGAGGCCAGCCTGCATCAGCAACGCCGCCAACTGTAATTGCACACCCGGCCCCTCGGCCGATGCCATTTCTTCCGTATGCAACAACAACACGGCATGGTCAACTTCACCGATGTCAGCCCACGCCTCGGCAATAATCGCTAAATAGATCGGGCTGGGTGCCGTCCGCTCGAGTTCTGAGAGCTGCATGCGGGCGGCACTCACTCCGCCGATGCGAAAAGTACGTACTGCTTTGGCAGCTGCTAGACGCACTTCGAGACGACGGCGCAGATTGTCGATTTCATCAGAAGAGATTGAGGTGTCAATGGTTCCGAGCAGTTTGAGGCCGCGCTCGTGTTCGCCTCGCTGTTCAGCAAGTCGTGCCGCAACCAGAATCGCCTTCGGCATCCTCGGTCTGGCTTTCATCAGCAATTCGACTGAGCGTTGTGCTTCATCAAGATCACCAAGTTCGAGATCAAGATTCACCAGGTCGAGCCACACCCGTGAAGCCCGCAAGTCGATCCTTGTCGCAGCCACCAGAGTATCATGTGCAGCAATGACATCACCCGCCTGGCGCAGATGCATCGCCCGCAGCCGCAAATGCTCGGCCCGCAGACCTTCCGGACTAAAAGCGGCTGAAGCATCAATTTCACGCAATGTCTCGTTTGCTGCAGCTGCCTGCTTATCCATGTTAGCGCGGAGTAGTAGCAATACCATCCAGCGTAGACCAGCGGTGTCGGTTGGTGGCGTGGTCAGCAAATCATGTAAGTTGTGTTGGGCTTTTGGGAGATCGCCCCGCTCGAGTTGAAGATCGACGAGAGGTAAAACAGCCTGGTACCGTTCAGTCGCAGATGAGATTGCCGCATGCTCGAGTAACGCTTGCGCCTCGTCGAGCCGGCCCTCCTTCCGCATCACGTCGGCACGTTTGATGGCCTGCCAAAGTTCAGCCGTTTGCAACAAAGGTTGCCACATTTTAGGTTGCTGCGGCGCGAGCTCCTGCGCCTGATACAACAGTTTTGTTGCCTTATCAAAGTCTTCGCGTGCCATTGCGACACTTGCCATTCCCACAAGTGCTTCTGTATCGCATTCAGCGCCAGGAATGCTCTGGAACTTCTTTTCGGCCTGGTCCAGTTCGCCTGCCTCGAGGGCTTGAAATGCATGGCGCAAAGTCTCTTGTCGTGCCACACGTGGCTCGAGCTGTTCCAGGTGACTGCGCAGTTCTTTGTCTTGCGGGTTGGCACTCACATAAGCTCGCAGCCACGGTAGCGCCTGCGGACTCTCACCGAGCCACATGACAGCCTGACGCCAGCCGGCGTGTGCTTCGCTACTTACTGCAGGTATGCCGGCGAGCTGCTGCAGTAACTGGATTCCACGCGTTCGTGTGGAGGTTACATAGGTGAGATGAAGAGCCAGCGCAAGTTGTACGTGAGCCGCTTTAGGGTACAGCTCGGCCAGACGCTCAAGTCCGGTGTGAGCTGCATCCCAGCCATCGGAAGAGGCCGCGAGCACCTGGTAGTATTCCAGGCCCGTTAGGGTAGTGGGCTCGGTTTCACCAAACGCCTTCCAGTAATGTTGCAAGGCAGCATCGGGACGGCCAGCTTTGGAAAGCAGACGCGCCTCCCGCAGCTCGGCAGCGACCTGGTCGCCTCTTCGCACCATCGCGCGTACAAACGCAAGCCGACCATCCTGTGGATCCGCCTCCTGGAGCTCACGCAGACGCTGTTGCGCTTCCGTCTGCGCACCTGTTGTGATAGCATAAATCGCCAGCTCACTTAGTGCAGTCGCATGATGCGGTTGTGAGAGAAGCAGCTTGCGCCACACTTCGGCTGCTTTATCTGTTCTTCCGTGTTGCATCCAGTTGTATGCCTGCTCTTCGAGGGTCTCCGTTGTATTACTTTGCGCAGCTACAGGAAAGCATAGCCCAAGCACGAAACAGATTAGAAGGAATAAGACTATCATGGTTGCCTCCGTCGTGGCAGTTGCAACCGGTTCTGCGCCTGGAGCTCGAGTGCCCGCGCGGACTGTCGAACCAGGAACAAAGCTGGTCCAATCAGCATCGGCAAGAGTAAAAGCCAGTGCGTTGCGAAGAACCAGCGTCCCTTGCGCCACAGAGGCAGCGTTCCGCGAGTAGTACGCGGCCCGAGCACGAAAGCGGCACGGCGGGTGGCACCAGCAAGAAGCAGATCACCGCCGGGGAGCGATGCTTCTGCATTGCCCATCGCGTCGGCTAAGGCTGGGATCGGATTATTTTCGGTTGCAAGCAAGAGAACCGTGCTGCGGTCAGGGTTCCAGGGCGATTTGATTCCGGCGACACCAAGAACGGGCGGAACGGTCTGGGCGAAACGGCGGGCTTGATGCAACTGAGTGAAAGCGGAAAATCCAGTCAGGTAGTTAAGCAACACACCGGGCCGCCACGGACGACGCGGTGCCAGGCCGCTGGGAGTGTAAGCAAATGGCAGCAGGGCTGCATTAGTTTGAAGCCATGGGTGCCAGTGTCCGCCGGCCACCACTAACAGGTCTCTGTCACGCCCAACCTTCTCGTAGCTGCTGCTTGAGTTCGCGAATACTGCACGGATGGGTAACTCGCCCGTAATTGCGGAAACATGCGCTAGAGCAGAGAGCAGTAAGCCGACCTCGGCCGGACTCGGCTGAGGAGTGAGCAGCACGGCGGTCTCACGCAGATCGGCGAAACGAGTGAAAGGAAAGCCGTCATAGATGAATAAGTTCACGTCCGGCATGACTGCGAAATGGTGTAACTGTTCGACGTGCAGAACAGTGCTGCCTTCAATCACGACTCGGGGAAGCACTGGACCCGGCTGCTCACAACCTCTCCTGTCAGGACTGAAATCCGCATGCAGACGCAGCTCATTGTAGCCTGAGAGTTGACTCGGGTGGATAGCGAAGCGGGCGTGTTGTAGTGTTGGAAGTTGTGCCAGCTCGGGCACTGCCAGCCTGCCAATGAAACGATGGTTCAGTTCTACCAGCAGTTCCGGGGGAGGAGCCCCGGGCGGCACGCTTACCCGGTAATCGATCACGAGCGGAATCGACCTGATGAGCCTGGCAAAAAGATCGGGTGCCAGCCGGAACGAGACCGCCTGGGTCGCCCTTTTCGACCCTTCTAGCACGAGGTCGGTGCCCGTTGTCAAGTCGCTCAGACGGATCGCCTTGTCGCTCTTCACCCAGCGGGGCGCCTCATAGGGTCGGTACTCGCTTCGGTTACCAGGATAGACACCGCCACGAGCGATATTACCCGCAGCAAATCGCTTTGCGTTCGTCAACAGCTCCTCAGGCGTTGCCGCCGCAATGACAAGCAGTTTGGCTGCGTCATCTGTATCATTAGGGTTGTTGACCAAACGTACCGTAGGGCCTTCGTCCGTGATCAGGGCGCGCATCACCTCTGATTCTCCTGCCGCAAGCACAATGACGTTTCCAACGGGAAACTCATTGAAAAAGACTGCAAAACGTAGTCGCGAGCCGCCCTGAAGTCCGAAATAAGCGGCTACGAGGCTGGCAGCCTGTACCATCTCCAGCGTGCACTCACCCATCAGCGCCACCTGGATGGTGGTTGGCTCCTCCACTCGGGGATCAACAAATGGCAATGGCAGTAACGCCACATCGTTGGCGATCGGCAGTGCGGCCTGCTGAAGCTCGAGTTCAGCAGTTTTGAGCGCAAGAAGGAGCTCATCACCTGCCGGCTCGCAGGAGTCTGCGCCCGGCCGGCGGAGCACCAGAAAGTTATCATCGGATAGCAGGGCCGGGTCGATGGTCAGAACTTCAACCTGCCCCGCAGTCAACTCAAACTGGCCTGCAGTATAGCCGTTGAGAACCACTTCGATGTCGACTGCCCGGCCCTTTTCGACAATTGTGCTGAGATGAAGCCGAGCCTTGGTCACCAGACGGTCAACTCGTAACCTGAAGAAGACGCGAATCTCGGGGCCGGAAGTGCTGAGTCCGGGAGCTTTTTGGCCGGGTTTCACGATTGAAATGGTACGCCAACCATTTACTTCAAGTGACTCAGGGGCTGAAGTTTTGGGCACAGAGCGCTCAGTCCGGTCCAGAATAGCAGCTTCTGAGTCAGGGTTTTGAGCCGCTGGTTTTGCATGCGTCTGTAAAACGCTACCGGTGACCGCAATCATCGCCAGCCATCCAGCCGTCCAGACGAAGTTACATGCTGTCTTTTTCGCCGTCATGTGTACCTTTCGGTTTTTTTTGATCTGATGATAAGTTGTGCGAGGCCACGCAGGCCGCAACGCGAGATTTCCAGAAACGAACGTATCGGTTGATCGATCGTGCGGTTGTCGGCCCAGCGGATCCAGGTGTCTGCCCGACAGAAAAGTACCCGCACCAGGAAACGCTCTTGTTCAGGAGAGAGTGTTGCGAGCTCGAGCCGTAAGACTCCAGCCCCGGTGCTCACGACCCGGGCTGGCAGAGGCAGGCTCTCTTCACCCAGATGCAGAGTCAGATGGAGCGTCTCGCCATGCTCGAACTCATCGCCTGCGTGACTCAACGCTACGCCGGAGAGTGATAAATCAGTGAGTTCACAGGCGATAGTGTGCCCGCATGAGCGTTCCACCGTGGCTGGCAGGCGCAGCACAATCCGGGCGTGTCTGCGACGTTGCTGGCGCTCGTAGGCAGCAGCGATAGCAGCCGAGAGTATAATCAGGTTATAGGAGGCCCAGCCAACGTTGATGAGCACGGCATCGAGCTGCTGACGGCCTGTACTGGCTGACCATAACCCGGTGATGATACCAGTGAGATTCAGGCTAAAAAGTAGCAGAAATGGCAGTGCTATACGCCAGTCGAAATAGCTCGTTGCAATGAGTCCGCCTTTGGAAGTGACATTGAAGCGTCCGAGCCGGGGATTGATAAGCGCCAGAATCGTCGGCAGGACGATATAGACTGAAAGAACCGTTTCGTAAAGTTCACCCCAGAACGAGCGCCGGAAGCCTCCTTGAATGTGGGAAGCTGTCATGAGCGTAAACGTAAGGTGGGGCAAAGCATAGCAGAGCACCATGACAGGTGCAGCGGCAAAAATGTGAGCATCGAGCAGAAAGAAACCGAGCGGCGCCGTAAGAAAAATAAGGCGCGGAAGTCCGGACAGGAAATAGAGTTGCCCGTTGAGGTAGCAGAGTCTTTGGGGCCAGGTCAGTCCCGGTCCGAACAGCGGGTTATCAACCCTGAGGATCTGCACCATACCGCGGGCCCAGCGGATCCGTTGATTTATGTGGCCGGAGAGAGATTCGGTGGCAAGACCGCCAGCCTGGCGCACGCCAAGAAAAGCTGTTCGCCAGCCGCGTCGATGCATTCTGAGAGCTGTGTGCGCATCCTCAGTGACGGTTTCTTCAGCAATGCCGCCCACATCGGCCAGAGCTGCTCGCCGTATCACAGCACAGGACCCGCAGAAAAAGACTGCATTCCAGAGATCATTACCGGGTTGGATGAGACCATAAAACAGCTCACCTTCATTCGGGCTGGTCTTAAAAACACGCAGGTTCCGCTCAAGCGGGTCAGGAGAGTAAAAGTGGTGGGGCGTCTGCACCATTGCCAGTCGGTCATCCTCGACCAGCCATCCCATCGTGAGCTGTAAGAAGGAGCGGGTCGGGACGTGATCGCAGTCAAATATCGCCACGAATGGGGCATCGGTGCGGGCCAGCGCCGCATTGATATTACCCGCCTTGGCGCCATGGTTGTCGTGACGAATGAAATAACCGACCCCCATTTCCTTTGCAAACTGTTGAAAATCGTCACGTTTGCCATCATCGAGCACAAAGATGCGCAGCTTGTCCTGTGGCCAATCGAGTGCCTGAGCGGCCAGAATGGTGGCGCGTACAACCTCCAGCGGTTCATTATAGGTGGGTATAAGTACATCCACCGCTGGCCAGTCTCTGACGTCGGCAGACAATGCCAGCGGTTTGCGTGCGATCGGCCTCGATAACTGAAAGTACCCCAGGATCAGAACCAGAAAGGCATAGAGTTCAGCGGACAGCAGTGCTGCACTGAGCAGCAGGTCGAGCGACTCTACATTCATGGTAGCGCTGATGCGCCAGGCCAGGTAGCGCGCCGACACCGTTATCGCCATCACCATCAGCATTAAAGTACTCGCTCGGTGGCGCGAACGGGCGACGATTAACGCCACGATGAATAGCATCACACTCAGATTTACTTGCTCACGCAACTCCAGAGGAGTGAGCACCACCAACGTCAAAGGCACCACGGCCACGAACATTACCAGCAGACGAGCCACACGTTTAACTCCCCCGGCGAACGGGATGCCAGATGTTCGAAGTAACTTTGCTGTGCTCATGATTCACCTCACTGGCTGCGTATTTCGTTGAAGATCGATGAGCGGTGTCAGCAGGCGCTCGCTCATCTCACGCAAAGCAGCCACTACACCGGACACAGGGCTTTGCAAGGCAACCGGCACCTGTTGAGCCCACGCCTCGCCTACAACGGGATCACGTGGTATCGAGTATGGTACCAGTAGCTCACCCAGATGTTGCCGTAGCAGGAACTCTGCGTCACGAGCGAGCTCGCTGTGTGGCTCCATCTGGTTGAGCACGTGCCAGATTGTCGGTGTCAGCTCGCTCCCTCGGCACCGACGCTCCAGCATGGACATTATAACCGGAAGTGTGGCGAAACAGGCTGCATCGGGCAAATGCACACCCACAATGGCATTTGCCATTTCGAGTACGTGCTCCGTCCAGACCCGTTCACCTGCCGGTGTGTCAACCAATACCAGCTCGGTGTCGGAAGGGACAATCTCGAGTACACGACGTCTCAGCCAACCTGTATCGGCTAAAAGAGTAGCCTCAGCTTGCCGCAGTTTGTCGCGGTCACAGGCGCCAAACGGGATAAAGGGCACTATCCCTCGTTGCTCGGCAAAGTACTCGTTGATTTCATTGGACGAGGAACCCTCAGCAATACCAATCTGCAACCCTGGCGGCATACCCAGGTGTTTACCAAGGGCGTTTTGTGGATCACAGTCCAGCGCAAGCACACGGCGACCAGCGCGGGCAAGTATGACGCTCAGGTTGGCTGTTAATGTTGTGCGGCCTGTACCCCCTTTCGGTGAGACAAAGGCGATGATCTTCATATAGCGGCTCCATCCTTTTGCAAGACAAAGGGTTTGGCGACATCCGTGGAATTTTCCGGTTGGTCGAGTAACTCGGAGACAATATGCATTAAAGGCCACCGCTGTCGGGTTTCAACCTCGCGGTGTACACTGTTGAACTCGATATATTGCATCTGCTTCTCACCCACAGCTTCGAGGAGAGCGGCCACATCAAAAGCGCCGCTTTGGGTTCCCCCCAAGGCAACAAACGGCTTACTTTCCGAAGACCCCCGGATTGCCGGGTCATCGATAGGGAAAGATGCACTACTATTACGTTTCGCTACATTTCGGGGAACGAACGGCTGTGAAAATGATCTTACCACTTTGACCATAGAACCTCCTCCGCTTCCGATAGATGTGAGCGTATCCTCATTGGGCGTCGAGAGCATATTATGGAGAGAGCGCCTCAACCCCGCATAACTCGGTAACTTCAAGAGTTGTGCCATCAGGATAACGCCGCATTTGCAGGTCTCTGCTGTAAGGAGTGTTTGGTAAACGTTCGATCAGTGCTGGTGGCCAGTTTATTTGACAAATAGAGCGAGGCTCCTGTTTGTGTGAAAGCAGGAGGTGTCTTGACCGGCAAATTCGAACGGTAAATATCAAATATCTTCAGCTTATTTTTTAACTATCTATCAGTTAAATGATCTTCTTTGCACTGTTTATGTCGGTGCTATCGGGAGCGCTTTCAACTGAGGAGGTGGAAAAGCTTGAAACTGGAAACCCCGGGTATAAGCAATAATTGATTCTATTCATTGTCCCCGAAGAGACCATTAAAGTATTTTAGATGAGGTAATTGTGAAAGTCTGCTTCATACTTCGACTATGAACTCAGTATGAGCGCCTCAAATATTACAGAAACGCTACCCTGAGTTCATCAAAGGGTGATTCCGCCGAGTTTTGCAATTATCTCAGAAGACTAATATAATTGTATGTATACTGCGAACGGCTGAAATGTTAACCTTTATGGTAATCGTAAATATCTGCATTTTTCATGACCCCTTTCCCATCCTTCCCCCGTTAACAGGGGGCTATAAAGTAGAGGCGAAGCTAACTACCGAAGGCGAATGGGGGAACGTGAAAAACGCGAAAAATGCAATATACCAAAATGTTTATTATTGATCCATTAATAGTATACCTGATACCTAAAGATTCGGATGAGGAGGTTAAAATTTGAAATCAAATGCACTACGGAATGCGGGTATTGCCTCTGTTGCCAGTATGGCATTCTTTGCTGGTTGTGGTTCAGAACAGAAATCGTATGAGAAATGGTTAGAAACGCCTGGTGCTGCCAATCGAATTAATTTAGATGCTGTTCAAAAAGCACTTGAGCAATCAAAATCAATCGAAGACTTCGAAAAAACGGTCAATGAAATTTATGAAGGTCCACATCTTGTACTCATTGAAGTAAAAGATGAGGGCAATGGGAAAAAAAGAATTTCCGGATACGAAGATGTTGATAACAATAAAACGCTGAATCCCCAGTCCGATTTTCTCCTTTTTTCATCATCGGTTGGTGGCAATACATACGAACTTTATGGTGCCGGAGTTCATAACTACTATCATTATTCTGGACACTATTATAGCGGCAGCAGTTTAATGTTTGGATATATACTCGGAAGTATGATGTCCAGACCTTATTACACAACAACTATTGATCGCGGGACAGAACTCTATACTCACCGAAATACCTATCGACAAACTCCACAATATACTAAACAGCAACAGCAGAATATGGCGTTTCGAAAAGCGCAGTTTGTGAAAAATCCAACAGCTGCAAAAGGCTTTAGAAGTCGGGTTTCTTCCACTTCGTCACAATTCAAATCTTCAAAAGGTAAAGGTTTCACAAGTGGTTCCTGAGCAAACACATTACTATAACACATCGAATTATTTGATTAACCATTTTTTCAACCTTTCCAATAGTTAAGTTTATTCTGTACGAGATGAAAAACAAACTGGAATCAATCGAATAATTATGACATGCAATAACCTGCAAATGAGGTATGGAAGTGAAATCAATCAATAAATCTATTTCTGGTTGGACCGACGAATACAAGTCTGCTGGTATCATGGATCTTGATGGTGAGGATTTTTATCTTCGATTGGTAACTGTCGATATGGATCCCAATGATACTTTTTATATGCAAATTCCTGCTGACTACGAAACAAAATCTATTGCACGTTGCATTTCAGATTTTTTTCTGGCAGACAAAACTGGACGTGAAAAAATTAAAGCATCACTGGAAGTCGAAGATTTTCCTGAGTTACCTGAAATTTATGACTATTTTTGTGATCTTTTCGAAGATGAACGTTGTGGTCGTCTGGTACTTGAATATTCAATCAATGGTGGACCGGCAGGCATAGATGCTACCAATCTAGTATATGACCATTTATCACTTACTGAAGAGAGAGTATCAAGAGAAAAATATAAGGTGCTCCACCTGATTCTTGACACGTACAACACTCCCTTTGGAGATCTGGACGACCAGTTGGAAGTCGCTCGAATGAAAAAGTCTTTTCTGGGACTCTATCTGTATTACCAGGTTATGAAACAGAAAATTTCGACAATCGATCCATCGATAATTGATGGTGAAATCAGGGACGCTATCTCTTACTGCGAAGAGCAGGATTTGTTGAAATGTAAAAAAGTACTCATTGGAGATGATCTTAAATTGACATTGACCGAACATGGGAAGCAATATTTCAATGAACTGTATGACGAAGCGCAGTATTATGTTTCCAACTTCGAAATATTCTCACATGTGTATGTCGATGGAGACTACATACGATTCAATCATGTCGAAGGAAAAGATTATCGTATACAGGTCATGCGACATGAAGGTGTTGATGTGTACAGAGCTGTAATGGTGATGAGCTTGATCAATGGCACCTTTGATGTCGATGGAAATGATTGGGAAAAAGAGATGCGTTCCCCCCATTTTTTTTCACGTTATTTCGGAGCGTGTGTTAACACCGATATGGAAATGTCAAAAAATGATTTCATTGCAATGATTGAACAGGGCAAAAAAATGCAGGCCAGGAATAATGACTCAGTGTATTGATATACCTACACCTGAAAGTGACTTGCTGCTTGAGAGGGAACTTGATGATCATGTACGATTTGTTGCAATCAGAAATTCAGATTCAGAACTCCTTCCTCGTGTTCACCAGGAATTAATCAGAAAATACTTTTTCGATGTTAACGATATCGATTCATTGACTGCAATGCAATCATATATACGTCATGCAGAAAAGCTGTCAAATCAATGTATTTCGTATAATGTTATTGCAGCAATCGATTCAGAGGGACGCCTATCAGGAGCAACGGTTTTTGGACTTTTTTCGATGGGACCATATACTTTTATAAAAGGAGAATATACTGTTGTTGTGCCCGAAGTACGGACCAGCTCACTTCTCGACAGATTATTGCATGAACGATATATTTCTGCATGTCGGCAAAGCATTTTGTGTGGTCTGAACGAGCCGGAGTTTATAGTCATTCAGATATGTTCATCCGCCGATCAACCTAAAAATGCTCAACTTCAGCGTATGTGGCATTTAAGAGGGTTCAGACGAATCGATTTTCCATTCATTCAACTACCTCTGAGAGATGAACTTGACGCTGTATCAAACTTTTATTGCTATCTTCAGCCTTTATCGGAAAATTTCCGTGTACGGAGCACTCTCACCTGTGATGAAACACTCGCTATAGTAGATGCCTGTTGTACATTCAGGGAATCGAAAAAGCGACTTTCTGACTATGCAGAATACAAGCAGATGAAGAAGTATATAGAACAACAAAAGAGTATTAGATTATGCCAATGATCATTGATGCTCACTGCCATGTTGACACGAGTAGCATATCACGGTGTGATACAACACTTGATATAATTGAATCTGAAATGGAAAAGAATGGTATCATTGCTGCTGTGGTGATGCCTCTTGCAATGAAGGGTTTCGAATCGTTAAAAGAACTGAAAACCTTAGTAATGTGTGTTTCAAGACGTTCACGGTTAAAATCTATGCTCTGCTATGATGCAATTTCCGGTAGTGAAGGAGTAGCAAATGTGCTGGAATTGCTTGAAGATACTAATGTCGTTGGCGTTAAGTTTTTTACTGGATATGATTCTTTCGGCCCCTGTGATGAAGGGATAGTTTCGATCCTTGAGTGTCTTGAAAAAAAAGGAAAAGTCGCCAAATTTCATACTGGAGCAACAGCACGTAATGAACACTCATTACTGCGCTATTGTTGTGATCCATATGCTTTTGATGATCTGGCAACATCCCGGCCGAATCTGAAGATTGACTGCGCTCACTTTATGGCTCCCAACCATATTTCAATGGCACCAGTACTCGATAAAAACAAGAATGTTTTTGCCGATCTTTCGGGTTTGATCGATACCTATGATGCTCAGCATGAAAATCCATATGCCGGATTTGTCCGTTATCGACTTGCTGATGCCCTGGCGTATTTACCAAACACGAATCAGCTCATGTTCGGTACAGATTTCCCCTTTTGTGAACGATCATCAATGATCGCTTTTTTAGAGTCTTTTTTTGATGAGTACAGTTTTGATAATGAGCATAGAAACCGGATATGGTATAAAAATGCACAGGAATTATATGGAATTACCACAAGTTGATTTAGATGAATACGTTCCGGATCTTGCTGATTTAGTTGCATACTCGAAATCACACATTCCGATTTACTCCTGGTTATACCGGCAGCATGATGCATCGATAGAGTCTCTTGACCAGTTTTCAAACCTGCCGCTTCTCAAGGAAAATACACTTGTCAGAGAACGTCTTGAAGATATGATTTCAAATTTTGCAGATGTGCAAGAGATCTGCTATCCAACCGGAAAACTGGCAAGTGATTGCTGTATGCCCAGGGTACAAAATCAACAGGACCAGGAGGAGCAATACTGCATTCTCGAGTGGATTCTTGAAACATGCCTTTCGATTGATTGTTCCAGCAGGGATAAACCATCTATTGCACTCATTTCCGATGAAATAAATTCCTACAGTGCGGGTGCATTCAGCAAAATGGTTATCCTTCTTTTAAATGCACCTTTTTCTGCTCTGGTTGTACGTGGACATTCACCAGAGGAAATTGTTCAAGAGATTTCGAAATGTAAACCAGACATAATGCTTACTGCAGGCAATTTTTCACGAAAATGCATTCCTGAAAGCGTTACTACAATTATAGATATCGGAGAATATCCAAATACGTACCTATCCGGTTCTTCAATACACTATTGCCATGTACTTTCTCATCCATTGCTTGGTATCGTAGGCTGTAGCGTTGATACTCCAGGGTATTATCGCTACAATCCGGACTATTATTACATAGAGACATCTGAATCCGGGCTGATTATATATACATCATTTATGCAAAAATTAATGCCAATGATACGACTTCTGTCACATCACTGGGGCAGAGTTGTCTCTCCCGGACTTCTCCAGATCACCTACCAGGGAACCCATTAAAAGAAAGACAGCCCTTGTGATTTATGAACCAGACATTGAGTGTGTCGACAGTATCAGGTTAAAGAGTTTACAGGCACAGCGATTCAGAAGAATGGTTAAGCTGCATACAGATCATATTCCACTTTATAGAGAAAGGCTTCTGGAAACGTATGGTGTTTGTGATATTGATTCGCTCTCGGATATAGAATTACTTCATGGGCTTTCTCAGATACGTCCGGTATACAGGGGAGAATATCAACAGCTTAATACAATACTTCTCAGAACTCTTGACCGCCGAATGTTTTTCATCGATTCGTCATCAGGGTCGACTGGCTCACCTAAATCCCGGTTCTGTTCAATAGAAGATGATCTTCACGATACAGCATTATGTACCCGGGCCTTCGCGTCCTTCGGACTTGGACCGACTGATCGTGTGCTAACGTTTGATCTTGCTGACCTTACCTATTACACTCAATTTACCAAAGCGATGCAGGATCTTGGTGTGAAAAACAGTTTTTACTGCAGTGCCAGATCTGATTTTGAATCCAGCATGTCTGACGCACTTACGTTTGAACCAACCACGATAATAACCATGCCAAGTATCCTGAAACGTTGCTACAATGCATTCATCGACTACTGTGCACATGCAAAAAAATTAAAAAGGTTAATCTATTTTGGTGAACCACTGGAACACGATATCAGAGAGTATCTTCGAGAGCACTATTCCATACACTGTTATTCCATGTATGGCTCCACTGATGTTGGCTGGATAGCAGCGGAGTGTGAAGCGCATGATGGGATGCATCTGTTTTCAGACAGTGTCATTATACATTTGCACCCTGATGATCAGTCCACCAGGTCGACACAGGAAGGAACAGCGCTGTTCACTTCACTTTTCCAGACCGGAAAACCTAACCTGCGCTACGCGAATGGAGACAGGATCAGAATCGACACAAATGAGTGCTCATGTGGCAGAACAACTCCCAGAGTCCACGTTGCATGCCGGGATACAGATCTATTTGTGCTTTTGGGGACAAAAATCTCTATTATGGAAATACAACGGGTTATTTTTAACGATAAAACTATTTCAGGTTATTTCCAAATAGAATTGAATGAAGATGATAACATTACCCATTTTATCGTTCATCTTCCCCGATATCTTGAAAGTGAATACAATCGTATTGTCGATGGGCTCGAAAATCAAATCGGGCTTGCTTTTTACACATGTATCAATGTAGTAAAAATCAAATTGGATTTTGTTAATAATGATTTCTTTACCACAAAAAAGATTCCGCGACTCGTTGATCACAGAAGGATGTGTACATGAGCACTCCCGGTATCCTTCGTATTACTGATAAATGGTCAAAAAGATCATTTGCCGTAAAATTATCAAGAGATGAGATTCCACAAACGATTGGAAACCTCTTTGGCATGATCGCCCGTGTAGATGAGAAAGAGCTGAATCACTGGAAAGCAAAAAAAAGAATAACCAGTGAGAGTGTTAAGGGATTTATCGATATTCAGCAGGCATTGTTTGAAATTCACGATGATGGAACACTGGGCGAAATTATTGATGGGACGCATTTAACATATGATGGGTTGCCCTTAAATCATGATGATCCGCTACCCTTTGAAATCTACACTTCTGAGAACAATGATACCGAGGTGTATCTCACCGATCTGATTCTTGATCGTGACAATGTTGCCTACAAAAGAAACTGGAAGGGTTACTATCGACGTAACTGGACACAAAAATTTGCTGCATTAGTATTTTCATGGATGCAGGAGCAGTACGGAAAGACAGCAGAAGATATTTGTACACTGAGCAATACCGATCGGATTAAAAAATTCATTAATTGCATTGCACACCAGGTTTCGTGTGCTCCTTATGAAATGTATTCCCGATATCTTGGCAGAACTGTACCATTTAAAACTGCAGCAGAAACGCTGACACATATTGGAAACGGCAGAGGAGGCAATTGTTCTGAAAAAGCATCTGTAATCGATTTTATATGTGCTAATTACGGAATCGAAAGTTATCCATGCTTATCCGGTAATGATGCGAAAGGAACTTTTCCCGAGTTTCATCTTCGACGGGCACTGGAAAGGAGTTCAACTATTTTCACCGGAGATAATCAGCGGTATTGGGAACATTTTGCCAATATTCTTATTGTTGATAATGAACGCTGGCTTCTCGATGCAACTGGTGGTCCCATGCCATTTTTGTTCTATACTGGTGCAGAAGCTGAAACATTTCTTACACAGAAAAATGATCTTACTGTAAACTTTATTGCACGTGAGGAGCATTTCTTTTATCACGATGCACCGCTTGATATCGTTTATGGTGCGCTCTTCAATATGGAAGTTTTTCAGCCGGACATCGACATGTATCACATTTTCGGTCCGGAAGGTGAAGATTCACCCTTTGGACTTTTAATCAAGCCTGATTTGTGGATTTGTCCCGATGCATATCGATACGAGAAGGAATTTGATGAGCACTGCTCCCAATGGGAACAGTATGCTGCACAAGCACCGCGAATAAAAAAAATCGAGATATATCAAAATCTCAAAATGTCTGAGGAAAAATCTCTTTTAAGGGCAACCGAATTATCTGATCCTTCCTTAATAAGTGATCTACGGTCAATCGAGGATATTTTTGTTCAACGATGCCGATACATCTGGCGTGATGAGAGTTGGCAAATCAATTACGTTTTTTGTAGTTTATTAAGAAAATAACAATCGAGGAA
This sequence comes from Chitinispirillaceae bacterium, assembly GCA_050301235.1. Lineage (GTDB taxonomy): Bacteria > Fibrobacterota > Chitinivibrionia > Chitinivibrionales > Chitinispirillaceae > JAFGIN01. The sequence continues at coordinate 30,243 of JBNKZD010000204.1, forward strand.
TTATGGGAAAAAAAATCAGACCGAAAAAGAAAAGTGTTATTCATCCAACGGTAAGGATTCTGTTCATTTTCCTTGGGATGATATTCTTTGTTGCACTCCTGTATTCAAAACTTGAAAAAATCAGTTTTTTTGATTCGATTTATTGGGTCATAACAACCTGCTCAACTGTAGGATACGGTGATATTTCACCCAAAACGGTCATCGCCAAAATACTCACCATGATTCTTATGGTAAGTGGTGTGGCACTGCTGGGTTACCTGCTTTCAACTATGTCTGACCAGATAATAACGTTCAATATGCGCAAAATGATGGGTTTGAGTAAAGTTAAAGCCTCTGGGCATGTTATCATCATGGGATGGAATGTTGTTGCACGGATGGTAATTGATGAACTTGGGAAAATGGGAACAGAGGTAGTTGTGATAGATAACGAACAACACCCGGAAGTTGGAGGTGTCGCCAGTGTTCATTTTGTACTTGGTTCCTACCAGGATGAGTCTATACTTAAAAAAGCAGGTATACAAACAGCAAAATCGATCATTCTTGCAATGGAAAGCGATTCTGAAGTAATACTCACTATCAGTTTAATCCGAAAAATTAATAAAAGTATATCTGTCATAGGAAGAATCGATGATTTATACTTTGGAGGTGTCGCCAGACAAGCTGGTTGTGACCGGGTAGTCTCTCCGTCGGAGATCGGTGGCAACATGCTTTTCAGCGCTCTTTCAGAACCCGCTGTAGTTCGATGGTTTTCTGAAGCAACGGTGATGAATTGTGGCATCGACTTTATCGATATGAAGGTATCGGATACAAATTTTAACGGTAAATTGATCGGAGAAATTGTTCTGGAAGAAAATACAAAAATCGCAGGTGTTTACAAATCATCGTTGGGGCGCATAGAGCCTTTACCCGACAAATCGATGCCTGTCGAAAATGCAGACACGTTGATCCTTGTTGTTAAAAGTGCAATTCCGAATAACTATCCATCCAGAAAATCTGATGTAAAGCTCATTTCGAATGGACAAGTCCTGCTGGTGGGGTGGAATCCTACCGTTCGAAGCACGGTCAATGAATTCCATTTTTCAAAGCGTTACAAAATATCTGTTCTTTCCGATCAGGTGCCAATTTCCGAAAGAGAACATTATGAGCAAATAGGGATAACATTCATTCAAAAAGATATAAGTAAATTAAGTTTGAAAAAGGCGCTTGAAAATGGAGACGAAAATGTTATTGTCGGCATCGAAAATGATTCTGATGCGATTCTTTCGAGTCATATCATTAAAAGCCTGAGCGACAATGTCAATCTTATAGTACGTGTGGATGACCCGGTAAATAACGATGCCGCCGAATCAATAGGAGCAGATAACATCATATCCCCCTCAGTTATTGGAGGACATTTACTTGCTCACGCTATTATCCATCCGCATTCCGTAGAATTTTTAATGGAGGCATCCACATCGACAACTGGTATCGATGTATCTCAGTGCCCAATTGAGCCCCAAAGCAGACTTGATGGAGCAAAAGTATCAGAGTTCACTTTTGACGGAAAGTTTATAGTAGTTGCTATTGAGAGAATGGCAGGTAACGAACTAATAATGATGCCATCGGAAAATGAAATTGTCAAGGCGGGAGATACCCTTATTTACCTTCACGTATAAGCGTGTTTCATAGAGAATATTATGCCTCAAATACCGCGAAATCAATGGGACTGTTTATCTCCGGACTATTTTAATCGAGTACTAACGCCCTTCTCAAACGACCATTCAATCGAGCAGTTTTTTAAAATGTCGCTTCTGTGTGATACACTTGGTAAAGTACTCGATGCCGGCTGTGGTAATGGATACTTTCTTCAAGAGCTACTCTCACGTCATGTGTGTCAGTCAAAACCTGTTGCAGTGGATTTTTCCGGAAAAATGCTTGAAAATGCAAAGGTGCGACTCGGTGATTCTGTACAACTGTTATGTTCCGGAATCCATGAGCTACCATTTGGCAGCAATTCATTTGATCATGTTTTTGCAATCAACTCGATAATCGATGATGAACGTTGTAAACGAGAAAGGGCATTAAAAGAACTCTATCGTGTTCTACATTTATCAGGTTTACTTATTTTAATTCTTCCGTCACTGGAAAGTTACTGGGAACAACTGCATGTTGCTCGGGAGATGCTAATTACCGAGGGCTTGGATGAAAAACAGGCTGTATGGGATGTTTATGACCAGATTAACACGAGACTCTTTGACCCGATTGGGGGTTATATTAACATAGAGAACAGTGCACTGAGAATTAAACTGTACTCGGAGTGGGAGATTAAAAAAATCACTACTGCCATTGGTTTTACAGATGTTACAATCAACAGATACATCTATTCGCTTGAACATTGTACTCAGCATAATCTTATCTGTAGCGAGAATGGGCTTTTTGACTGGTTTGTAATTGCTCGGAAATCATAAGTTTTCAGTACATTTTTTTTTGCATAATTTATCGAACGAAAAATAGTATGCTAAACTATTTAGAAGAGTTTTTGTCTGCAAGGACCTTTTCAGCGAATACTATCTCTGAAAAAACGATTGATATGGCTCAATCAGTTATTGATAATGCATATTCCTTGTGTTCATCGCCAGATGGTAGAGTCAGACTTTCACATTTATACTCAAATATCAATTCACTCAAACCAGATTCAGACCAGCATGCTGCAACATACATTGTTGCAGCCGCAATTTATTTGTGTGGCAGGACATGGAAAATATTCGAAAATACATATACCTGGAATATTGTTCCAAGGAAACTCCAGATTGCTGCAGCATTGGAACTGTGTAAAAAGGACAAGCGTACCTTTGCGGTCCAACCTACTGGTGAAGGAAAGACAATCACCGCACTGATCGCCATAGCTATTCTTGCACGCAGAGGTTCAGTTCATGTAATAACCGCTAACGATTATTTGGCATCACGTGATTACCAGTGGATCGGTCCTGTTCTGGATGTGCTTGGCATTAAAAGCACCTTTCTTGACAAATGTATTACCTGTAAAAGTAACTGTTATTCAACTTCTGTTGTTTTTGGTTCAGACAAGGAGTTCCTGTTTGATTATCTCAGGGATTCAATGCGACCACATGATCTACCCAGGCAGTGTATGGTTCGTGAAAATGTTCTTGTTGACGAAGGTGATCACATACTTCTCGACGAATTGATGACCCCTGCAATTATTTCAAAAGAGCAACCGGATTCCAATCCCTATCGTCTCAAAGCAGATACGATTGTCCGCAATTTAAACAATTTACAGGATAACGCATGCAGCAGCCTTCTTGGGATGTTGAATTCCAGTAGATTCACATTACATTCGAAAGAGCAACTGTCTGCAATCACCGCTTTGCGATACAGTGGAAAAATGAATAAGGAAATGTTTGAGTTTTTTGAACAAAAAAGGGCTGCGGTAATTGAATCAGAACGTTTTGAATTCAAAATGTTAATGAAAAATGAAGAGGCCGACTGGTACGCAAAGCACCTTTACTTTATAGTCAATCATCAGGAGAAAAGTTGTGTTTTTACCGACCGGGGAATGGATTATATTGAAAAGGAGCTTGGACAGTCAGTTTTTACACTGCCTGAATGCTACAATGATAATGATTTTGATGTCGCGCATTATCAACTTCTTGCATCACTTCAAAGTGCCCTTATTGCTTATACACTGCTGAAACGTGATATCGACTATATCATTCGTGATTCGAAAATTGAAGTAATAACAACCTCAATCGGCAGAGCAGACAGTCTGAAACGATTCAGACACGATCTTTCAGGAGCTGTTGCAATAAAAGAACAGGTAGAATATGATGGTGACTCCTTAAGCGTAACACGGTCAACCATTGCAGCATTTATCAAAGAATATCAACATTGCGCCATATTATCGGGTACACTTCTTCCAGATCATACAGACTTTGAAAAAATATACAATATTAGAGCTTTTCATGTACCATTTGACAAAGTTTCGATTGTAAGACACCAGGGCGGAAAAATTTATCAGGACAGCAGCTCAAAACTCGATGCAATTCTCAAAGAGGTTCTCTATTTTCATTCATTTGGACGGCCAATCCTTATTGGTACAAATTCCATTATCAACTCAGAAGCAATCGCTGGCAATTTAATTGCAAATGGAGTATTAGTTCGCATTCTGTGTGCAAAAAACGAGGAAGAGGAATCAGGAATTATTGCACAGGCTGGAGGGTACGGTTCCGTAACTGTAGCGACAAATATGGCTGGGCGAGGCTGTGATATCAATGTGCCAAAAGAAACAGAACGTCGTATCTGTCATACATTCGCAGAGTACCTCAAGGATCAAACTTCAAAATGCAATATTATTTACATTCAATGTGAATCAAAATACGAATCTGAAATTCTGTGCAATCAATTAATCATCTCCGGAATCAGCTATGAAACCAGCATACAGCAACAACAGTTGTCAACATTCAAAGTTCAGGGTAAACTGCAAACCGGCACGGTTACCTTGAAATTCGGGCTTGGTCTTCATGTAATTATTTCTGAATGTTGCACTTCGAGACGAATTGAAATGCAATTACGAGGAAGAACGGGACGCCAGGGAAATCCGGGTAGTTCGAGTCTTTTCATATCACTTCAGGATGATGCACTGGTTGCAGTACCATCGGTACGCTGGCTTGGAATGGGGATAAATCGCTGGTTCGGGCACCCGAACCACCCAATTTTAATGCGATTTTTTCTCTGGATGATCAATTTAGCCACTGAGGGCAATCAGAGATTTTTTCGTGATGAGCAACTTTTTTTCGACTCTGTTTCTGAAACTTATCGAAAACGTGTAGTGGAACTAAGAGAAAAAGCTATAGAATCTGAATCACACGATCTGTTCTGCAGATCAATTACAATATTTATAGAGTATCTTAATGAAGAGTTACTGTTTATTGATCGCTATGAAAGCCGTATTTCTTTTGTAATTTCGAGGCTTCGAACGGTATTTTCATTACATGAGCTGCAGTTTCCGAATCAACTGTTAGACAAAAGAGGAACTATCGATCAGGGGGTTGGGGCGTGGCTTACAGGTTTATTGACAACAAGAAATGTCCGAATTCCGAAAAAAGATCTGTTGGCTCTTTTTTGCTCCTGTCTTGATGATACCTGGGCTACATTTGCCGCAGCACTGGAATGTTACTGGGAACAAGCCCATTTGTTCGCTTTTTCCGGACGCGATCCCAAAACAACCTTTATTGATATTACATTCTCGAAATGGCATGAGGCAGTTTTTGCAATGTATGAGAATTTTCTTTTGAAATTATATATTTTCGTACCGGATTTTAAAGAAAAAATCAAACTCAGAACAAATTTTTCAGACAATGAGCTTGAAACACTCCTGACTCGATAGGTATTTTTTTTGTAATCCGGTATTATCTGAAATTAATTTGTATTTATATAACGATTTTAAACAAATATACCCTGATTAAAAATGGAGGTCAAATGTTCGAAAACGCATTAGTGAAAACGATCAGTAAAATGCCTATTATTGAATTTCTTATCGAAAAAGGCTACGTGGTAGAAAAGGTAAGCGAAAATGTCTTTTCAGTTAATAAGAGTGAAGAGCTACCCGTTTACATGAGTATTGAGGGCTCGACGCTATATTTTGAGGCCGATCTTGGAAACATTTCCGAGATAGCAACCAAGGAACTCTATTTTTCTCTCCTCGATTTAAACACAGAAATACTTCCTGTAAGTTTAGGTATCGATACAACGAAAACAGATGACCCACGTCTGGTACTGGTTGAAAGCAGAGAAATTGACAACTTGGACGACAATGAGATATTATCGGTTCTTGATGCAATAGAGCTTGCAATAGACAAACTTGAAAATGTTTTATCTGGCTATATGAAATAAGGAGAAATGATGAGTATATTTGGAAGACTGTTTAAAATAGGTGAAGCAAATGCGAACAAGGTCCTCGATAAGCTTGAAAAGCCGGAGGTAATGCTGGAACAGGCAATTCGTGATCAGGAAAAGCATATTCGTGAATCACGTCAACAAGTGCAAAGTGTTATCGCAACAGAACGACAGACAAAGGCGCTTTTAGATCAGGAAAAGGAGAATGCCGCAGCATGGCAATCAAAAGCTGAAGCTGCGCTCAGAGCTGGTAATGAAGAACTCGCAACAAAAGCACTTGTCCGTAGCGAGGAGCACACTGGTAAATCCAATACGCTGCAGCCCCAGTGGGAAGCCCAGAGAGCTGAGGTCGAGAAACTCAAATCAGCAATCAACAAATTAGAGAGTGAATTGTCTGAATTGAAGCGAAATAAGGATATAATTATTGCTCAGAGTAAAATGGCTGAAGTCAAAAAATCCATTTTTGAAGCAAAAGCGCAAATTGGAAATAAAAGTGGTCAGACACAGGCACTTATCGAGCGTATGAAAGAAAAAGCAAAGCGCACATCTTTCGAAGCCGATGCAGCAGAGGAACTTGCCGAAATCTCCGGTGGGGATGAACTTGAAAAAGAGTTCGCCAAAATTGGTACAACTGCGGTAAGTCCAGGTGTTCAGGATAAACTGGCAGCCCTTAAGGCAAAATTAAATAACTAAGCAGCTAAATTTGAAACTCCTGCAATCAGCAGGAGTTTTCTACCCAGGTTTCATCTCCAGCTTCTCTAAAGTAGGCAAAAATGATACGGAGAATTCTAAGAATTGTAAAAGCGAATATCGAACATTCAACTCAGAAGTGGCAACATCCCCCCCGTTCAACATCATCAGATTATGATAAAAAACAGTACACATTTAACGAGAACGCCTCCTCAGAACAAACGCCTCAAAAATCTACGAGTATAAATCAGCAAGTAATTGATGATCTCGCTTATTTTGGACTGAAACCACCATCAAGCCTTAAAGAAGTGACAGCAGCCCGTAATCGTGAAATGCTAAAATATCACCCTGATAAGTTTGCATCAGATCCGGAAAAGGCACAATATGCAAACGAAATCGCTCTTCTTTACAATACAGCATTCGACCGGTTAAAAATACATTTTAGCAATCAGGACAATTAAACACCGTTCTTATTTGGCATACTCTAACACACGTGTATGTGTATCTGGAGCATGGAGACTATTTATCAGAGATTTCATTTAAAACGTCCTTTTGCAACAGATTTTGAATTTCAGAACTCGCTAAAAGCGGGATATTTAATCCAGATTGATAATTCTATTGTACAGTTTTTTTCGGCTTTATTAGCAGCAATGTTACTCCAAAGACCACCAGAGAGACGGCTACACCAAAAACCGATGTGTCGATTTTTGACAGTAGAGTGTACAGGTTCTCAGGAAAAACCGCTATGCCTTTTTCCTGAAGTCCAAGCAGCCCTTTGTATATCATAGCTGCAACAGTTGCTATTAACATGGTAAGGAGTATATGAAGCGAGAAGGCCCGTGAACGGTTTTTAAGAAGGGCCCCTGCAATTACAGGAAGAATAACCGCTGGTGCCCAGACATGATAGGTAAAAAGTAACAATCCGATAATATCTGACCAGAGCGTAGCTATCAGAACAGCCAGCACCCCGAGTGAAAAGGTGCATATACGTGCTATTGTCAAAAGAGAATGTTGGGGACTGTCTTTCCATTTCAGTTGATGTTCAAACAGGTCTTTCACAAAAATAGCAGTTGAAGAATTGAGCGCTGAGTCTGCAGATGACATGACAGCCATAAGAAGTGCGCCAACGATCAGCCCGGCAATAACTGCGTTGTTAAGATGCTGGATAACCATTGGGAGTGCCTGCTGTGGATCGATGTTCGGGAAATGGAGCCGGGCATAGAAAGAAATAAAAAAGAGAATAACCGGAAATGTGAGTGCAAGAAAAATACCTACTCCCGCAATGCCACGTCTGGTTTCTCTGATATCTTTACCAATGCAATAACGCGTAGCATAACCGGGGGCAAATGTTTCACCAAGTAAAAAAGCCAGAAACGTGGTAATAAGTGTAAGCCACCCCTTTCCACCGTGCAGGCTGAAAAAAGTATCGGGAATTTCAGAAGGGCTCACAGCAGCATTATGTACGATACCCGGAATGCAAAATGCTACAGTTATGATAAACCCGACAAATAAAATTATAAACTGATAGACATCTGTATGAATAACTGCTTTTAATCCCCCTGCAGTACTGTAAATTACCACTATAAGCCCGCCAGTAATTATTGCAATTCTAAGCACAGTGGTTGCGTTCGCAAATTGAGGAAGTATAGCAGAAAGAACACTTCCAAACGCAGCCATCTGGGCTGCGACGATAAAAACCGAAAAAAGTAATGAAAGTATCAGGATAACAAATCGGGGTCCCTCTCCGAAACGATATCCAAAATAACCGGCGACTGTGTAAAGTTTTGCTTCTCTGAATTGTGGGGCAACTACAAGGCCGCTGAAAATAAAGTGGATATACCATCCGGTAGAAACAAGAACCATAAGAATTCCCCAATCGTAGGTCTTCGCTATAGCTCCGATTGAGGCACCGCCACCAATAACAGTCGCTCCCATCGTACAAAACAAAAAAAACCAGTTAACTGATCTACCTGCAACCAGAAAATCATCTGTACTTTCGATTTCACGTGCTTTTGATACACCCTTAACGAAAATAAAGAGCATATATGCAGCAACAATTATCCAGATAATGGTATTATATTCCAATGGTTCGTCTCCGTTCTACCGATTCAGGGGGGTAAGGTTCCAGTTACGTGCTAATGGTTCAAATGCTCCATTATAATCAACAACGGCAAGTTGTGCAGGTTCTCCCCGGAGACGATCCAACTGATATCCGGGTATATGCCACAGTGTGCCATCTTCCCAGAACTCTCTCATCCAATCTTTGATCTTTTCTGTTGAATACCAGTTGGAATGGTATTCATTGTAGGTATCGATATGCCCGGTTTCGATAACTTTTTTTACAGCATCACTGTTACGATAAAGTTTAAAATTATGTTCGATGCACTTGTTATCATTGTTGAAGACATCAACCAGAATAGTTTGCTCCCTGTCATAAGCTCGTTTATAACAATTTGGTACAAGCGTATTACCCGGTTTTGCATAACTATTGGGAGTGAGCCAGCAGGGTTGTCCACTTACATCCATAGTCGATTCATAGTTCCCAAGAGCATATCCTTCGACTGCTTCCCGACAGTAACAACTTATGAGTGCTATGCCATTCTTTGGTTTAACATACCGCTGCATAACCTTGAAAAGATTACATGCCCCCTCCTCTCCCTGCATCACCCCGATGGAGTTACATACACTGAGTGCCAGAGGGATATGTTCACCGGTATAGGGTTCAACATCAAATGCAGAACCGATATCGAAAGCAAGGTATTCTGGATAGAGAGAAGCAAGTCCAGCTGAAACAAGGTTCTGCCGTGCGATCTCAATCATCTGCTCCGAAAAATCAATACCCCCGACATGATTCAATCCACCCTTTTTGGGGTGTATCCGTTTACCTTCAGAGGTAGAAGAGCTATCTTTTAGAAATGGAGCGAGGAGTGTATGGATTCTTCCCGAACCGCATCCGAAATCGTAGCAATCCAGAGTCAATGATCGGTCACGGGTGAGAAATAGAACAAGCTTATCAATAAAGCTATGCTCAAATGATTCATATGCGGTAACATCCGGATGCCCGCGTACAATTTGACGTTCATAGGTAATGGCACATTGTTCCCAGATTGCCCTGTCATGTTCATAGCGATGCGGTTGAGTAATCATAAATAAATCCCGTAAAATGTAAACCTATACTGCAAACGGCTTAAATGTTAATCTTTGCGGTAATCGCAAAGTTGTAATTGATCCGTTCACAGTATATTTAGTCTGAAAAAAACACACTTGTCAAACGATTGTTATTTGTGACTGTTTTTCACTTTTATGGTGAGGAATCAGTGTCCCTTATAAGTACCTTGGGAATGTAGCGCCCATTCATAAGGCGTAATAGTGCAGAGTAGGTAAGTTTAAAAGATAGCGTATCACCAACGCTTGCAGTGTCGGTGTCATCATCAATATGCACAACACTTATATCGCTGCTGGCACCTACAATATGACAGCTATCAGAAAGTGGAATAAGACCACGTACATCGGTATCGAGTTCACCAATTGTTATAAGAGCTCGCTTTCCGCGTTGTCCAGGAGTAAGCTCACATTCGTTAGTGTAGGTATCAAAAGGAGCCAAATTCGCAACTTCACCAACTGGCACCATACTTTTCCTTTTGATTTCAGCAATCTCGGCCTCAAGGATAAATGTATCATCACGGAATTCATTCAGGATACCACCATTAACAAGATCTCTGCCAAGAAATACCGATTCACCAATTCGCCAGTGATTAATCGCATCTGGAACATGATTTTTATCCAGTAGCGAAAGTGTGGCACTGGTTCCAGCCGAGATCAATTTCAGTTTGTGTCCGAATTTCAATTCAAGAAGTTCCCGATAAAGGACAAGCTGCATAAGTTGGTCGATATTTGGTATAACCCCGGAAAGGCATCCGATATTTGCACCAATACCAAGCACTTCAATATTTGGTAAGGAAAATATGTTGGTGTAAAAGTCAATAAGACTGCCGGGAAGTACCCCCTCCCTGAGATCTCCAAGTTCAATCATAACTATAATTTTATGAATCTTTCCTGCAGCTCTTGCAACCTGATCAAGCTTCCGTATTGTGCTGATTTCACTATTAAGGCTTACTTCCGCGATATTTGCAACATCTTCGGTAATTGAAGGGGGAGGAACTCTAAGATACCAGCGTTCGATGGAAGGACAGATTGATGCAAATGAACGTATATTTTCTAACCGGGTATCACCAAATGAATGGATACCCATTGCAAAAAGCTCTTTTAAAATGCTTTCATTACCGCAGAGTACCTTTGTTACCAATGTCCATGAGCTGTTACGAAGGCTAACAATGCGGTCAACCTGTTTTATATTGTGTCTGAGAGCATCAATGTTGATACAAAGTTTGCTCATTGGGCTCCTCCATCACGATAGAGGCGCATATCGATATAGGAAGCTGTGAAACCTGTTCTCTCGTAAAGTTTTCGGGCTGGATTCTCTGCTTCAACATGAAGTTTTATAGGACCTTGAGTAATCTCAATAGCTTTTAAGAGTAATTTGGTTCCTATTCCACGGCCTCGAAGTGAGGTATCAACGGCTAGAAACAGAAGTAAATTGGGGGGAATATACCCCGACATTCCTGTAGAAAGCATTACCAGTGCCCCGGCAGGAATATCGTTCTCAGTTGCACAAATAATAAATCCTCCTGGTGCCGGACGTCCTTCAAGGGCATCATATACACCCTTTTGAGTATCAATAAAAGAATCATTGAATGGATACATCCAGCGGTGCAATTGTTCTATCAAGACAGTAAGAGGAAAGACAATTGGAAGTGACGAAATGTTTTTTGCAACAATCAAGTCAAGAGAGATGTAGTTCCTCCTTGTTTTGTGTGTAAATAATATCGGTATTGCATTTTATTGAAAGATAATCAATCGTACGAAAGAATGCAAATATTCTTCAAGTTTGCAAAAACACAATTATGCTGGCGATTTTAGTGCGGCTAACCATTTTGTGAAGAGATAGCACCGAAATGACCGTTTTTATTCAGGTAAGACAGTAAACGCATGTAACCTGGGTATCTTCCAGCAAGAATCGATTTTGCTATATCATTTGCGAACGAGATGCGTTAGGGTAGTAGTCAAAAAATAATAATATATTCCATTAACAATTATGGAAAAATATCTGGACGTTCGATTCTTAAACGCAACTAATTTTATTAATATCAAATTCCAGACGCTTCAGATATCAGTGTGGAGAATATGGAAATAGCAGACATACTGACTAAAGCGTAATTGTCAAGCAAAGTATTACAGGATTACTCAAAACACGTAAAGCTTTGCGCGATTGTCTTGGATTATGACATCACTGAACTGTGCAGCTATTCTGGTAAGCCTTGCAGATGCGGTTATTGTCACTGATGAGACCGGCCAGATTGTTGCTACAGACAGAGGCAAACCGGTGAAGCTTTTTACAATAATGAAGGCCCTACATGCCAAAATGGAAATAATATGATATATAGCTCATGCTAACGTTCGTACGTACTTTTCTCTTTCCCATAAACGTGTCTTTGCTACCGCAATAAATGCATTTTCATCCCTGGAATCCACGACCCCGGCATCCTGTTCGATAGTAGCCATCTTCAAAAGGGCCCGTCCTCCATTGTCAACAGCGATCCCTTTCAGATGACCGAAAGCATCGCGTACAAAATCTATTGCTGCGCTTTCTGTTAACAGCATTTTTACGCCTCCGTCGGAGAGAAGGACTGCGATTGCATCGAAAAACACCGATGGTGTACCTGCGAGTTGTCCGTCTGCTGCGATTATCGATCCATCATTCAGCCTTGTTTCACCCACTTTTGGAGCAATGATCTTTACGGTTGCACCAGCTTTGATTACGGCTTTTTTAATGTTTTCAATAGAAACGGAATCTGATCCATCCGCAATTAAAATTCCTATTGAGCGTCCCTCAAGAGTATCTTTCATCTTACCTGTAATCTGCAATGCAGGGGAAGGCTCCAGATTTTTAACCGGTGAAGCGGCCTTTGGCGCATCCGGTAGTGTATTTAGTCCGAGCCCTGCTCCGACCCGCGAAGCGAGCTCCTCCTGGATGTGTCGCAAATGACCAACGATCGCTTTGCGCACATGCATGTGTTCAACTTTGGAAAGCTCAAAAACAAGCGCAGATGCGATGTGCGCCTGTTCATAAGCGGATTGGCTCAGATAAAACTGTCGCGCCTGGCTGTAATGGTCTGCAAAGCTTTCGGCACGGATACGGCCTTTTTCACCAGTCTCAGATACGGCCTTACTATGAAAACTTCCTGATGGTGTTTCGCGAGGTGAACAGTCGGACAACGTGTTGGGTTCGTACGATACACGACCTGCCGGTTGACCCATTTGCATATGCCCATCACGCTGCAGGTTGCTAAACGGGCATTTGGGTGCATTAACCGGAATCTGGTTGAAATTTGATGTCCCCAGTCTTGATAGTTGCGTGTCAAGATAGGAAAATAATCGGCCCTGCAGCAGCGGATCATTTGAGAAATCGATTCCGGGGACAATATTTGCAGGACAGTATGCAACCTGCTCGGTTTCGGCGAAGAAATTGTTCGGCCAGCGGTTCAGTACCATCCGTCCGATCACTTGCAAAGGAACCAGCTCTTCAGGAACAAGCTTGGTAGCATCGAGGTGATCAAAGGGAAATGTATCCGCCTGTTCCTGAGTGAAAAGCTGAACCGCGAATTCCCACTCGGGGAAATTTCCTGCCTGAATAGCCTCGAACATATCGCGACGATGAAAATCGGGATCTGCGCCGGAAATCTTGATAGTTTCATCCCAGATAGTGGACTGCAATCCAAGTTTTGGACGCCAGTGAAATTTGACAAAGGTCGACTCACCTTTGTCGTTTATTAATCTGAAGCTGTTTACGCCAAAGCCTTCGATCATACGAAGCGAACGCGGTAGTGTACGATCAGACATGATCCACATCACCATATGCATCGATTCCGGTGTGAGCGAAATGAAATCCCAGAAGGTGTCATGTGCAGTAGCTGACTGTGGGAAACCACGGTCGGGTTCCATTTTTACGGCATGGATCAGGTCGGGAAATTTAATGGCATCCTGAATGAAAAAAACCGGGATGTTATTCCCAACCAGGTCCCAGTTACCTTCTTTTGTGTAAAACTTAACGGCAAACCCGCGTACATCACGAGGCGTATCTATTGATCCCGCACCGCCTGCTACGGTTGACAATCTGGTGAACACCGGTGTCCTTTCGTTTACCTCGGTTAAAATTCTGGCTGTGGTGTATTGTCTAAGAGAAGTGGTCAGTTCGAAAAAGCCATGAACACCTGTTGCACGAGCGTGAACGATGCGTTCGGGAATACGCTCGTGGTCGAAATGCATGATTTTTTCGCGAAGGATAAAATCTTCAAGAAGAGCAGGACCGCGTGAATTAGCCTTCAAAGAGTTTTGATCATCGGAAAGTGTAACCCCCTGGTTCGTGGTGAGCACGGGGTGAGTTCCACCAGCAATTTGATGCAACTCGCCACCAGTACCAATTAGTGAATCATCGCTGAGAGCAACATTTTTTACCTGTTTATTTTTTTGGGAATTGTCATTACTCATAGGTGGATCCCCTTTTGTAAAATATTTATTCAGACCTGGAGGGAAAAGAAATAATAGAAAGTAACCCGGGCAACATCGACATCGCGTTTTTCTTCAATAGCATGTGTTGAGTCAGTGTAATGGAGCGAATTTCACGCCAGCAAAATATGGATTCGATGAAGGATGGAGAATGAACATAAATCAGAATTCTTCATTATCACCTTCGAATCAAAAACCCTTCCCCGGATGCGGAATTAAAAAATTATTGCGATAGACGCTCCTCCACCGCAGAACTGTGAAAATCCCAGAAAAAGTCTCAATGCTACTATAGAAAATATCGTAATTAGCTCAGTTGTGTGTGCAGTTCATCCGATCGATCGATATGAGAATGATCTGCATACACCTTTTGGAGCAGATCCCTGATTCTTTTCCCAGTTTATGCATTGAAAGGAAATCCAGCACCCAGTCAAGATACTCCTGTCCGGCTCTTATGCTCTCTACTGCAGCAGCCAGTTATGGATTGTTTCTGCATGCTCTTGTCAGGGCTTTCAAAAAATTCTTTCTTACTATGTTTGCTCCAGGCTTGATTGCATCCCACACTTTTTTAGCTGTTGACTCCATATCAACATAGGTGGTCATCTGTTTCGAACAAAACTACATTTAAAGGTTCTTTTTAAAAATAGCTTCAATAGCCATAGGGTATTTATTGTCTTAGCCCGGCTTTACAAGAACCCCATTGAGGCTGGTTCCATTGTTTCGGCGTTCTTTCATATTTGGTTAAATACTGGCAGAGAAAAATAAAATACTGCTCCATTATTGACTTTTCCTTCAGCCCAGGTTCTGCCTCCATGACGGTTGATGATTCTGCGTACGTTTGCAAGGCCGATACCGGTACCTTCAAATTCGTTTGTAGTGTGCAAACGTTGAAATACATTAAATAATTTTTTTTCATAATTGTGATCATAACCAACTCCGTTATCACGAATGAAAATGATGTTTTCTGTCGGTGAAATAGTGCATCCGATCTCAATTTCCGCTCGTTCACGAGGCCGCGTGAATTTTATAGCATTTGAAATCAGGTTACCAAGAACCGTTCGCAAGAGAGCGCGGTCGCCTGTAACAACCGGTAGTTTGGCAATATGCCATTGAATAATTCTTTCTGTAAAATCTGGTTCAAGTTCATGGATGACCTCGTCAATAAGGACTGCAAGATTAACCTGCTTTTTCGACATTTCAATGCGTCCCATACGCGAAAAAGAGAGAATATCATCTATCAGTATGCCCATTCGTCTTGCGGATTCGGAGATAGCAGTCATGTAGTGCCCGCTTTGTTCATCCAGGGAAGATGCCAATCTCTTTTGAAGTAGTTCCAGAAATCCATCTATATGACGGAGGGGAGCGCGCAGATCGTGTGAAACTGAATAGGAAAAAGACTCCAATTCACAGTTGGTTGCCTGCAATTCGGCAGTGCGTTCCAGAACGCGATTTTCGAGTTCCCGGCTAAATCGGCGGATTTCCTCTTCAGCAAGTTTACGTTCGGTGATATCCTGCGCTGTGCCGCATAACCCTATGATCTTTCCCTGGGGATCGTACCTGGTTTCACTACGGGCCGTAATCCAGCGGCTTGGCGAATTCTTGTTTGCAAGCTCAAGATCGAGAACGTACGGTTCACCCGTTTCCATATTTTTCTTTACAGCAGCATCAAGCAGCGCAGCACTCGCAGGAGTATACACACGCAGATGTTCCACGTATCCAGGTGGAGGCTTGGTCGGATCAAAACCGTATATGTGATAATATTCTTGTGACCAGGTAATCGTATCGCTGGCGATGTCCCAATCCCAACTGCCAAGCCGTCCGAGTCGTTGCGCTTCCCTTAAAGCTGCTTCGCTGTTTCTGAGGGCTTCTTCTGCCTGTACGCGTTCAGTAATATCAGTAACGATTCCTTCAATGGCAAGTGGTTTACCTTCTTTGTCAGTCACTAAAATGTTACGCTGATTAAGCCATCGAACATCCCCTGATTTGTGAATGATCTGATATTCATAGGTTGGAGGCATTTCGCCTTTTAACAGGTTTGTCTTCTGCTCTTCAAAATACGTGCGCCAGTCCGGATGGATTATTTGTTGAAATAGCAAAGGATTGGAATAAAATTCTTCAGCATAATACCCGAACATTGAATAAGCAGCCAGACTTATATACTCATAATTGCCATCGGTTAGCGACATTCTGTAGATAGTATCCCTGGCATTTTCCGCAAGTCTTCGGAACTTCTCTTCGCTTTTCAGCAACGATTCTTCCGCTTGTTTCTTTTGACTTCTTGTCCTTAGGATTGCGATGCCAAACGCCAGGTTATCAGTTAGCTCTTTTAAAACTTCAACTTCACCATCGTCAAAAGCGTCTTCGGACGCAGAATATATTCCAAGAGCCCCGATAGTAACACCTTCGCTAATCAGAGGAAATACTGCGATCGAATTATACCCGCGCTCAATTGCTGACTGTCTCCATGGAGCAAAGTTCGGATCAGTTACTATATTTCGGACCAAACAAGGCTTCCCAGTACGGATAGCTGTACCTCCTGGCCCACGCCCGTTTTCAGTATCTGCCCATGTAATTTTTGCCTTCATGATGTATCCGGAATCAAACCCTGCATGCGATACGGGCCTAAAGGTTTTTGCTTCATCATATTCAACAAAGCCAACCCAGGCCAGACGATAACCTCCTGTGTCAACAATTACTCCGCAGACATCGTTTAACAGTGCGCTTTCTTCGGTCGCATGCATAAGTATCTGATTGACGTTACTTAACAATCTGAGAGAGCGGTTAATACCTGCCCGATCGGCTTCCAATTGTTTGATCTCAGTAATATCGATGAATGAAACTATTATTTGTTTTATTACCCTGCTATCATCAAAAACCGGATCGGCATTTACAAGAGCCCAAGTAGTACAGACTGTATTCGGACGACTGAGGCCAACCACATAATTCCTCAGCGGCTGTTTTGTGGAAATCACCCTGTTTACCGGATACTCTTCATAGGGCATAAGTGTAGAATCTTCCCTGACGAAATGCCATGTATGGTCATTGACCATTTTCCCCTGAAGTTGTTCATCTGTCATTCCAAGCAACTGCTGGGCTTTTGGGTTGTATGTTATTATTTGAGTATCGGCTCCATGCACCATAACCGCAGTCTGAATTTTCTGGATCAGGGTACGGTATTTCTCTTCACTTTCCATTAATGCAAGTTCAGCCTGTTTGCGTTCGGTGATATCTTGTAGCGTAAATACAACGCTTTCAATTTGTCCAGTCACATCAAATGTTGGTGCGCCATTTACAGAAAGAAACACCTGCCGACCGTTTGGCCAGACAATTGCATGCTGCACATCAAATACTGGCTTCCGTGTTTTCACGACCTTTTGAAACGGAAGCTGTTCGTCCGGGAAAGGATTGCCTGAAAAATCAGTGATGTGCCACTCCGGAGCGTTATAAGTCCTTCGGGTAATAATATTTAACGTCAACCCAAGAATAGTAACTGCCTGCGAGTTTGCAAAGGTAATCATTCCGTTTCTATCCACGGTGGTAATACCGATTGGACTAGTCTCCATGATATTGGTGAGCAGCATGCGTTCACTCTTCAATTCTTCTTCAGCACGCATTCTCTCTGCTAGTTCAATCTGCAACTGTTTATTGACGTTGCAAAGCTCTTCAGTACGCTCCGAGACAGTTTTTTCCAGATGCACAGTTAACTGGTGCAAACGCAGATGGTTTCTTACACGGGCCAGAATCTCTTCCGGCTGGAATGGTTTGGTAATATAATCAACACCGCCTTCCTGGAAAGCTTTTACCTTATCACGTTCATCCTCCAGGATGCTGATAAAAATGATAGGAATGGAAGAAGTCTGCGTATTGGATTTAAGTCGTCGACAGATTTCATACCCGTCCATTTCCGGCATACGGATGTCAAGTAAAATAAGGTCAGGCAGAATAGATCGAAGAAACTCCAGCGCCAGCTCACCATCGGTTGCCGGATATACGGTATAGCCCCGCTCTGTCAACAAATTCGTTAAGAACTGGAGATTTGCGGTAGTATCATCCACAACCAGTATTTTGTTAAAACTGGTTGTGTTCGCTTCTTCTGTCATGTTTCACCCTTCATGTTATTTTCACCATGTATTGATCGGATCTGACGCAGCATCCGGCCGAATTGAAGATTGCGGGCCATGGCCGCAAGTGTATTGGATAGAGACGGATTATCAGCACGAATCGCTTCAATTGCTCTGCTTATAGCGCCAACATCAAGCCTGACCAGGGCATTTTCAAGTCCGTTAATCAATTGATCAGGCAAACCTGTCAGCTCATTTGTATCAAGTGTTTCCGAAACTACCGCTGACGTTATCTCTTTTTCATATTTGAACCGTACACTGAGATGTTTACCCAGCGTTTCGAAAATTTCATTATCTTTATAAGGTTTACGGATAAAATCATCGAATCCTGCTGCTAAAATAGGCTGTCGTTCTTCTTTAAAAGCATGAGCAGTAATTGCAACGAGTTTGGTTTGCGTACGGGTTTTGGAGGCTCTTATCAGACTTGCAGCTTCAAGACCATCCATAACAGGCATTCGGATATCCATAAAGATCAGATCTGGATGCCACTGCTCTGTAATGGTAACAGCTTCTTTCCCATTAATCGCTTCGCGAAGATCAAAATTAAAAGGCTCAAGTAGTTTGCGAAGAAGAATCCTGTTATCTGCCTGGTCCTCAGCTATAAGAAGGCGATAGCGCTGCTCAGCTTCCATCCCAGTCACACGGCCCATCTGATTCCCGCCAGATATAACTTCAGGAGCTACAACGATTACAGGCAGTTCGACATGAAATACCGAGCCCTTCCCCGGTTCGCTATCTACACGGATTGTGCCACCCATCAACTCCACATACTGCTTGCAGATAGCAAGCCCCAATCCTGTACCGGATTTACTTGACAAATTTCCCCCCAGTTGTACAAAGGGTTCAAAGAGCCGTTCACGGTCTTCCTCGCGGATGCCAGGTCCGGTGTCAATAACCGAAATATGAATAGTAATATAGGTAGAGGTGTCAGAAGGATCCTCCTTTTTCCAATCTTCAGCCTTCAATGGAGCATAATTAATTTTCAAAGTCACACTGCCCTCTTCAGTGAACTTAATCGCATTTCCTATCAGGTTGAACAGCATCTGCCTTAGTTTGTTCTCGTCAGCAATGACATACCGGGGAAGATTCGGAGACTGTTCCAGCGTAAAGGTCAGCCCTTTCTCATGAACACTCACATATATCAACGACTTTACTACTTGGATAAGCTGGTAGAGATCTGTTGGCGACTCCTCAAGAAACACGCGCCCGGCTTCAATTTTAGAGATGTCCAGCACATTATTGATCAGGTTCAGCAGGTGTTTACCGCTATGATTGATAATATTTAAAGATTCCTTTTGATCATTGGTGGCATGCGGATCATTCTGCATCAGTTGAGAGAATCCAAGAACAGCGTTAAGCGGAGTTCGCAGTTCATGGCTCATACTGGCAAGAAAAATGCTCTTGGCCTGGTTGGCTTTTTCGGCCTGCTCCTTGGCGATGGTTAATTCCTGCGTTCTTTGCCGTACCATCTCTTCGAGATTGTCACGGTGGGCCTTCAATTCTGTCATTTGTGTCCGGATCGTTTCTGCCATCTGGCCTAGCGTTGTACCAAATGTCTGAAACTCCAGCCAGGGAAGTTCGGGCATGGGAGTATCGTAAATGCCGGCGGCATAAGGTTTGACAACCCTGTCCAGGGTTTCAATCGGTTTATTGAGAAACAGTCTGGCCAGAAGATTACTGAGGATAATCAGTACGATAGCAATTACAAACATGATCGTTGCAAATGGTGTCAATAGCTTACGTCCAGCCTCAGCCGCGTCACGTTTGGTCAACGCCAACCTGATTTCCCCCAACAGTTCTCCTTTATGGTAAACTTTCGTGGCGGTGACAAGCGTATCGGTTTCCTTACTCTTCTTACTGCTATGAATCACTCCACCGGCCGTGTCCAGGATCTCCAGATCGGCGACCAGCTCGTTTTGAGAGAATGTTTTGCAAATGGCACCGATGGTATTGTCATCGTATGTCCAGAGTGGCACTTCCAGCGCTCCTGCCAGATATTTGCCGTATTCCAGGGCTTTTCCAGCAATATCATGTTCCTGCTTTTGGATCGCCCTAAGGTAGAGAAGAGCGATCATGATGATAGAAACAAGTATTACGGCGCTCGTCAATCCTACAGCAAAACGCCGGGATAGGGAGTGAGGAATTTTTTTATTCGTCGTTAATGGTTTAAGTTCATCTGGTATATTTCTATTTTTTAAATTGTTCATATTCGTCACTTATTCAATTATTTCGTGAATTGCGTCTGCCAATAGTCGGCGATGATTTTGTCATATGTGCCGTCTGCTCGCATCGCCTGGATCTCTTTGCCGAATCTCTGGCTCAGCTCTTCAAGGTCCCGTTTTTTCGAAAACATAAGATATGTCGGAAGAGTCTGTACTACAGGTTTTAATTCCCTGACCGCGTTTGACAACTGAAGTTTATTGAGTACAAATGCCGCAAGTTCCCGGTTGCTTACCCAGTAATCAAGTCTTCCGGCGACCAGCATTTTGAGATTACCCTCGGCAGTATTGGAACGCTGGATATTGCGGAGTGTCCCATTGTCAACAACATTGTCAAACACATTGCCGTAGCGATATTTATTGATCACCCCGACACGGTAATCACGTAGTTTGCTGAAATCTCCGTCGAAGTTAAGTGGGGAATCTGCTTTGACAAACAGGGACATGGTCTGCCAGATCAAAACTTCAGTGGGGTAGAATGCAAAGGTTTCCCGCACCGGAGTTTTGGCGACCGTAAATATTCCGTCGGCGTTGCCATCGCTAACCATCTTGTGGGCCCGTGCAAAGGGGTACAGCTTGATCTCAACCGGCTGTCCTATCCTCCGAAACGCCTCTTTAACAATGGCAGCAACAAACCCCTTAAGTTCCCCGTTTTCTTCATACTGGTAGGGATAGTACTGGTGCGTGACTATTTGCAGTACTGGTTCAGAATAAGCCATCGGCACAGGCAGGATCAGCAGCAACAAAAGAATAAACAGTTTTTTCATGTGTGTGTCTCCTTGGGGGCAATCAGCCCGCAAGATGTGTGTGATGGTGTTCCCTTCTCTTCGCTATCCTCCCCCTGCGGATTGCTTACAGGTATTTAATATTTTATACTTAAGAGTTAAAATAACTACTTGATTTAGTCATGTACAATAATAGCTGACAAAAAACTAGAGAATAATCGATCATTTTAAAAATTACCTTTATGGTTTGAAGCAGTTTTTTTCTTTTCTTATTTCGCGTAGTTAGCTTATGCTATCCTTATTTTTAAATTTTTATGGAATTCTGAAGCAAAAAGTTCTCAAAACAGTACTTCGTAAAAAGTTACACTTAGGAGCAATACCAATTAATTGCAATAAATTAATATAATGCAAGGGTATTTGGTGATGGTTTGCGATGAATTGCAATACGAATTGAATATGTCAACGGATGATAAGGATCACTATCTACCCGGTCTTCATCAAATGTTTAGGCATAGCTTCTAATTCTGTCTACAAGGCCAGTTTTTAAATGCAAAATAGAAACTTACAACAGAGCCAAGAGCAAATGTAATCGCTACTGGGTGCTTATTGTCTTAGAGATAAGGATCATACCTTCTCTGGTTAATTTATTATGAATAAGGTTTTTGGGAATATCTGAGTGATTTGCAGATTCCTTTTTTAAAGTTTTACTAATGGAGAATTGGATAGCCTGAATTTCAATGCTGTCCATATCCCAAAAAGTATGGAAGTTGGTTAAATATATAGTCTGATTCACCACACAAACGAATCACTAAAGTCCTGGATAATGTTTTCCAGGTGTAGCACATACAGACCATGGGGAACAACGACACCATAATCATTTTTTCCATCCCACTGCATCGAATTCAGATTTCCCATAGACGGTTTTCCGCTTAGGGTCCGAATCTTTTCACCTTTTGCGGTGTAAATTCCGATTGAAGAAATCGCGGAGCGAGGAACACCGAATGTAATTAAAACCGATCCATTTATAGCACGGGATACCCTTATTGAATTGTTCCTTTTTTCAGATCCGGAGATTTCTTGTTTTACATTTACCCCGGTACGTTTTTGCAAAAAAATGAATGAACCTTTTTTCCCAGCCATGGTTATATCGGGGTAAGTATCACCATTCATGTCACCGCAATAAATTTCGGTACCAATTCCGGATGACGTGTCGATTAAATGGGGGGTAAACTTTGCACCACCCTCAAAAGTAGGTGAACGCGTCAGCCTAAACCAGTAGGCCACTGCTGGAGAATCTGTTTCAGGATCCGATCCTGAGTTTTTATGTACCCACCATCGCTTGGCAGAAACAACATCCTTCAGACCATCTCCGTCAATGTCGCAAAGTGCTACTGCATGCGGTTCCGAAAATGCCGCGCCATACTTGGCTTCTTCACTTCGGTTACCCATTATCATGTGCTTTATAAAAGTAATACCGCCGCTACCGTCATCGACATTTTCAAACCACGCTAACCCCCATCCGTGAGCATCTAACGCCGAAACCACATCATTTCTGCCGTCCCCATTGACATCATAAACAGGCATCTGTGAAGGACCAACGCCATCTCTTGTCGATGAGCCTTTGGGTGCAAAATAATATTCATGAAGCTTCCATTGCGGATCTCCTGTAAGCGAAGCGGGTTGCTCCCACCACCCTTCCTTGGTGATAAGATCCATCCGTCCGTCCTTGTTTACATCGCCTACTCCCATGCCGTGTGTATTCGCAAACCAGGTTCCTTTAGGCGAAATATTGTGAAACTGACACTGGGCCGTTGGGTTCGACCAGTTTACTGCGGCAAACCCCCAATACCCGCTTTTTACGCCGACAAACTCCGGTTTTTCATCTCCATCGATATCGGTAAACGTGGGAGATTCCATGTCAATACCCGTAAAAACCTGATGAGAACTCCACCTTCTGGTTGTGTTTTTCGGATTTTCATACCAGATACAACTACCGGTGCCTGCAGCGGTAATAATTACAATGTCCATATATCCGTCACCGTTCATGTCGTAAACGAACGTATGCCAGTTCGAAACCCAGCTTTGAAGGTTTGTCACAGGGCTGCCACTGTAAATATCGTGTTTTGTTGTAAAGGAAGGACCTTCATACCACCAAGGCCCGGAACAGACGTCTACTTTTCCATTTTTGTCAAAATCGGCGAAGCAATTACTTTCCGTATAGTATTGCTTATTCAGAGTGATCTTTGTCCATTCAACAGTGACTTCACCCATAATGGAAAAACAGATTCCCAAGATTAACAAAAAAACAGTTCGTTCGGCCTTCATGCTCCCCCCCGTAATATCTGAACGTTTAAACGGCTCAAAGCCATTTTACAATAGTTACATTAGCAATGTATAATAATGTAATTAGTATCTGTTCAAAATACACTAAAAAGATCGTTCATACTTCGATCAGACTCAACACGAACGGTCTTTTTAAGCAAAAATCGCAAATTACGTTCATCCCGTAAAAAGGCGGGAAGCTTGTCGAAAAAAAAGGACAAAAAGATATTTTTTACAGAAACTAATCGCATAAGTCCAGCTCAGATTTCACCAGAAACTATGGTACATCGTGCAATAATCTCTGCGACACATTTCTATCACTAACATTTAATTTATTGGATATCCCCCCTGTAATTATTCAAAAAGAATACCATCTTCAGTAATATAAGCTTAAAATGATGAGATTTGATTTTTTTTTCAAAATACACGAAAAAAAACCCTCCAATTATTTATTCTATGCCAGTTAATTAAAATTATCTACATTTTAGAATTTTTGGATTATATTAATAAAATGTTTGACATCACTTCTAAACATCGGAGTTGACGATTCGGGGGGATCTGATGTATCTGGTATTGCACCCCTGCCTTGCGGTAAGTTATTACCATTTAAGAAGTAAAAGATAAATAATCTTACTTTATAATTAACCGGTTAACATATTATCAACGAGGGGGTATATGTGAGCGTTGGACGAAGGGATTTTATTAAACGTAGTGCAACTGGTGCAGCAATATTGGCATCTGGGCCAGCACTACTAAAAAGCAGTGCATTTGCCTTAAGCGCTTCAAGATTTTCGGAGAAAAGCGACGTATCATTCGTTGGTTCATCGTCAACCGGCAGCAGGAAGCAGATGATCCTAGATGTGTTGGCGCCATGGAAGGACACGATTACGGCAGGGATCAATGGAAAGACCGTTGTAGTGAAACCGAATATGGTCGGCCTTGGTTCAGGTTCCAATCAACTGTTGCCGGCAACTCATGTCGATGCATTGCGAGGAGTTATTGATTTTATTCGATCGATAAACACAACTATACCGATCATAGTTGGTGATATCCCATGTAATGCGATTTCGAATCTCTCCTCGATGTTCAACACTGTCAAGTACAATGCTTTAAAAACAGAATATACTGGAGTGACACTCGCAGATTTTGATAAGACCAACGATTTTCCTGCGGTCGAACGTCATTTCTGGGCTTCAAGCCTTTCTGCTACAAGCCCTTCAACGATCCCGGTAACTTCAGTATATACAGATGCAAAATACTATGTCATCTCCGTAGGCAAACCGAAAACACATGCCGCCCAGGTGATGACTGGAGTTAATAAAAACATTCTTATGAGCGCGCCCCGCTGGAACGACAAACAGAAGATGCATGCTGGGGGAAACAAAGGGCTGGCGTACAATCTGTTTCAAATGGCAAACATTATTTATCCGACCGGCAAGCCGCACTTCTCGGTTCTTGATGCATGGGAAGGAATGGAGGGCGAGGGTCCATTACAGGGTACTAGCGTCATGCAATATTGTGCAGTTGCCGGAACTGACCCTCTCGCTGTAGACCGACTCTGCGCAAAGCTTATGGGATTTTCCGATACGGCGAATAGTCCAATTAATACATCCTCTCCCAGTTATACAGACATACGTTATCTCGTGTGGATATCAAATGCAGGGTTGGGCAACTACGATCTTGATAAAATAAACTTCATTCTCGGTACACTTTCCGATCTGGAAAAGTTTGTAATAAAATACAAACTTTCAAACAGCTATACAGGTAATGCAACGAGCTGGACCGGCGGACCTCCGCCTGCGGTTTTTGATAAGGTGGCAACAGTGAAAGATTCCCGGTTCCTTGATCCGAAACCGTACCTGAAACCACAGTTACGGAATACTGCAACCGGCACTGTTAACATCAGCTTCAGTTTACCGGTTTCTTTCAAGATAAAGCTGCGAATCCATAATCTTATGGGTGCCGAAATCCGCAGACTCGGTGACGAATTTCTTAATGCAGGCCGATATACGATTATCTGGGATGGTTGTGATTCCCGAGGCTCGCGCGTTCCCACAGGTGAATATATCATCAGATTCGGATACGATTCGGGTGAGATGTGCGACCATGTAACACTTGTAAGATAAGTACTATCTTTTTTAGGTATGGCCGGAGAGAAGTTTTGTTAACCTCCGGCTATATGATCAAAGAAATCTGAATTTCACTGTATGTTAATCCGGACGATATATATAATTACCGGAAAAGGAGACTCTAATGAGCCGTCTTCAGTATTGTCTGGTTTTCTCATTCCTGGGATACCAATTAGCCTTTTGCCAGACAAATGGCACCATAAATCTGCCGAGTTCTCTCTGCGAATCTGGTACTGTTGTCCAGAGTGCGGCCGTTTCAACACCGACTCTCAATCAATGGTGTGAGGGCCCTGTTGTCGCGCCAAACGGCACGCTCTATTTTGCCGAGCAGAATTCCGGTAACCTCTGGAAAGTGACGCCTGCGGGAGTGATGACAAAACTGGTCAATATAGGATCGTATAGTAATGGCCTTGAGTTTAGTCCGGTTAGCGGAAAATTGGTAGCATGTGAAAAGTCACAGATTACTGAACGCGACACCGCAACTGGCGCTGTTCTGAAGGTGTTAACCACCGATAACGCCAGAGACTGGACAGCTGGAGGTTCCGGGGGATCGAATGACCTGACGTTCGCTATGAATGGTGATATGTTCTTTACGTCATGGAACCAGCATATCTATTTTCTCTCCAGGGACGGCACGGTTAAAAAAGACTGGAATTTTCCAAGTTCCTACGGCACTTGCCACTGGAACGGAATCGAATATATCGAGGAAAAGGGGTTTATTTATGTATGTCAGTATGGTAAAAATCGTGTAGTCACCTTCAAAGTGAATCCCCAGACACACCTTATTGATACAAGTACCATGGCACAGTTTGGACCGACGCTTAATAACGCCGACGGAATTACGGTGGATGAGCATTACAATGTTTACGTTTGTTGTAACAGTAATCAAGGTGCATATCCCAATTCTGTCGTCGTAATGGACTCAACAGGCAAAGTCCTGGGCAGCATTAAAATGAATCAGGGAAACACATTTGCAGCAGTAAATTGTGTGTTCGGCACTTCAATGAGTGGAGGTGGACCTAATCCAACAACTTTGTACGTAACCGGGGTCAAAGGTGCTTTTAAAATCCAGCTGAAAGTTCGAGGAAGAGTGTGGCCAAACGTGACAGCGACGGAAAAGTTTAACAAAAAGAGTTATTTCAATGCTACGCCAACGTCCTTTTTACAAAATGCGGTTATTATCAATGGATTTAATACCGCCAGTCCACTCACGATGGGTGTGTTCGATCTTCGCGGAAGCAAGATCCCAAAATCAGCCCTTGCCCATCCAGGAATGTCGAATATGACGGCGGTTGTACGGACAACAGCCGGGGAGACTATGCACTTTACAATGATACGTTGAAATAGTTCACGGTGTAATCTGTTAAAGCGATATTTAAGAAAAATTTAAATAATTTACTGCAAACACGTTGAACAGTAACCCGAAAGGGGCTCTATGAAAAGCAACATCGTTCATGTAACCTTGATTTTCGTTTTGCTGGTTGTTTTCACTACGCCGGCAACATCACAATGGGCAAAGACAAAATGGTCGGCCAGTGCCGGTTTTTTGGAACTTTACTCAAAAGGGAACACCGTTTTCACGAAATCGTGGGACTCCCTCAACGGCGGTCAGATGTTTCTTACCGAGGACAACGGAGAAACCTGGACGAAAATCGCTTCAGCAGACAACAATGTCGATATTCTGTCGGTGGTACTGTTGAACAGTGGTATACTTGCAGGTACATGGAATGGTTTTTTTAAATCTCCCTTGGGCAATGTAAGCTGGAATGCGACTGCCCTCACTGGAATACCCGGAAACAGTGTCATCTGGTCCGTAACGATGACCTCCAAAGCACTCTTTGCCGGTACAAAAGGAAGCGTCTATAAATCAACAGATAGCGGCACCACATGGACTGAGATCAAATCGGGATTGCCTGCAAATGCCCGAATAGTCACAGTTACAACGGATGAAAACTCGATTTTTGCCGGTACTGACAGCAGTGGCGTTTTCAAAACCACCATTCAAGGCACAAGTTGGACTGCAGTCAATACTGGCCTTGCGGACAAACATATTAAACAACTGGCAGTCACAGGTGCTAACCTGTTTGCGGTAACCTGGAAGGGTATTTCCGTATCAGATAACGGCGGCACGAGCTGGAAGGCCAGCGCTCCCTCCCTTAAAGATGTTAACTGCATATTGACAATAAGCAATCAGATTTTCGTCGGAACGGACACCAGCGGAGTTTATCGTTCAACTGATAACGGCACCACCTGGACACCGTTCAACGAGGGTATTCAAATTACCCGGGTCTGGTCACTTGTCGCATGCGGCAATAATATCTTTGCCGGAACAGGTAACGGAATTTATCGTGTCCCCTCCACCACTACTCAGGCCTCTAAAACCGATGGTAAGCAACCGGTATACCCGAAAGGACTGCAATTCAGCAGGCATGTTTCCGAACTTACAGTCACATTCGCGCTTTCCAGGCCCGAAACTATAACCCTTGAAATATACGATTTCAACGGCAAAAGGTTACAATCCCTGGTTCAGGGTAACTTTGATACCGGAGTACAATCTGTTAATTTTTCTACCGGAACGATAGCACGGGGGTCATATGTACTGCGCCTGAGTGCAGGAAAGACCCTGTATCAAAGGATCATATCGATTCAATAGCAGCCGGTGTGAAGCTGAAGACGCTGCCGGTGAAGCATTCATTTCAGCATGTGAACCGGCCATCCCGTAATTGACAGACAATAATCAGTCAGCAAATCAACCAAAAAGGATATGCTTATGCGAAACGTTACCGGAATGAATAACAGTCTTTCGAATTCTGGAAGACGAGAGTTTTTGTACAAGCTCGGAGCGGCCACAGTCGGAGCTGCAGGGATTACTGGCCTCATGGGGCCCTTTGATTACGCCCGGGCAGCAATAGCTCCCGGTGAACGGGGTATAAAAATCACCAATTTAACCGTTGCAACTATACGGGGATTGAACAGTACCGGTCGTGTTGTGCGTCTCGACACAAATGTGGGAATTTCGGGTTACGGCGAATGCCGTGTCGAAGATAACCAGGCTGCTAACGAGTTGACCAAATGCAAACCTATTGTTATCGGTATGAATCCTACACAGGTAGACAAAGTTTTCAATGCGATCAACGCCGCTTTAAATCCAACTGCGAACTGGAAGCAGATAACCAATGCCGGTGGTGCGATTGCCGGTATCGAGTGCGCCTGCTGGGACATTACCGGAAAAGTATATAACCTCCCGATATGGAAACTCATTGGGCCAAAACTCAGAGACGGGATGCGACTTTATGCTGACACCTGGGTTTTTAATTCCTCCGAAATGAGCAGCGAAGTCAACAGGCGTCTTAATATGGGATTCACCTGGTTTAAAACCGATTTGAACTTTCTAGGCGGTTCCGATTACCAGAATTCTCCCAACCCCAACCCTTACACCGCTTCGAATGGTTCGGCCAAGCGCGTACTTGATTCGGGCATCAACAAATGGCTGGATTACACTTCGAAGTACAGGAAAATTATTGGTGACTACCCTCTCTCCGCTGATCACTTTTTTAACTGGTCACCTTCAGGCAGCGGCAACCAGCTCGATGTTGCTTCAGCTATCAAGGCAGCAAATGCTCTTGGGCAAAAGGGGTATATGGATGCGAGTCTTGGCGGATGGGCGGAAGATATTATTCCGTGGCATTACTATAAAGAACTCGCAGAGATTACAGCCGGAACCGATATGGCCATTTTAACCGGAGAAGACACGTTCGGCGTCCCTCTTGCAAAGGAACTGGTCGACGCGAAGGCGATTGACTATTTTCATCCTGATCCGTGTACATTCGGCGGGATTCACCAGAGCAGGCTTGCCGCCATGTATGCGCATTCCAAAGGTATCAAGACCGCGTTCCACCAGTCGAACGGACCGATCGCGACAATTATGTGCGCCCACATTTCAGCAGGTATCCCCGATTTTCTCTGTTGTGAACACCATTACTCCGAACTATCGTGGTATGACTCACTGCTTGATGGTATTCCAAAGCCGATGTTGCAGAAAAACGGATACGTACCGATACCGGATGGACCCGGACTCGGTATCACGCTTAACGAGGCTGCATTCAGAGCGCATGGGACGTGGTTTTCATGAAAACTAAATTAACTTACAGAACCGTTGAAAGGTAGAAATGGTTATGAAGAATCTGACAGGTGTAATGATGATAATGTTCCTGGCGCTGTCGATACCATCTCTGGCATCAGCCGATGGAGAAAAAATACTGATTTTCAGAGACGCCAAACCATACAACGGACATTTACAGGCAATAAACGCAGGTGTCGCCATGGTAAGAGAATTCGGAAAAGATAACAAATTTTCTGTAGATACCACAGTGAACCTCTCATCATTCAATAGTGCCAATCTTTCCAATTATGAAGCGGTTGTTTTCATGCAACCTTACAGAGAAGTTAATGGGGAGTGGTTTAATGATACCATGAATGCATCACAGGATTCAGCATTTCAGGCTTTTATGCTTTCGGGAAAGGGACTGGTCGGCATCCATTGCGCAGATAGATTAAACAACAACTCGCAGTGGTATCTGAATCTCCTCGGGGTACAGTACCTCAACGATATCGGGCCGCAAACCTGTACTTACCATGTGGTAGACACCAAGCACCCTCTGACTGAAGGTATATCTCAGACCTTTACCAGTTCGCAACAGGTCAGATGCAACAAACTGTTCTTCAG
This sequence comes from Chitinispirillaceae bacterium, assembly GCA_050301235.1. Lineage (GTDB taxonomy): Bacteria > Fibrobacterota > Chitinivibrionia > Chitinivibrionales > Chitinispirillaceae > JAFGIN01. Next base: position 60,690 of record JBNKZD010000204.1, read on the forward strand.
TGACACCTCCAAAGGTTTTACCATCCTGGTTAAGGCAGACCAGAAAGATTACCCGGCCAACCAGAAACAGAGCTCTTATCCTTATGTCTGGATACACGATTACCAGAAAGCGCGGGTATGGTGCGGATCGATGGGACACACCCCGCAAACATTTTCCACAGATGCTACATGGCGTAAACTGATGCTCAGGGGCATCCTTTATGCGCTCAACCGCCCAGGCTACGGTCCTACCGTATCGATATCCAGGTTATCGCTTCCGCATCTTGTTCCATGCATGTCGGAACAGGGACAGAGCGGTAATATGCGTATATTTGATCTCTCCGGCAGGATGATCAGCGGCATGCGTGAACGTTCGATGAGTCAGGATATATCTGTTCAGGACAGCAGAATGCTCCCTTCCGGAATCTACATTACTACTCCACACAGTGCCGATTCATACCATGGTGTCTTCCAAATGTCGTTAACGCAGTGATGTGACGCTGAACAACAGGTGCATTTTCCAGAATGAGCATACATACTGCTTATTCTGGATATTCTTCACTTGTAGATTACGCGTAAGATTCAGGAGAGATCATTGCGGGCTTGTCTTTTCGGTATGGATCTTCCCTTGATTCTAAGTTTAAGCCACTTGAAAAAACCAGCAATGAATGCCAGAACAAATGCTGGACGTTTATTTATCGCCTAGAAAAAACTGAGGTCAGTGAATTTCCTGTGAACAGGGCAAATTTATCCCAGTGTTACATAATCCGCTCAAGGGCATTATCATACAAATAATCATCAGAATCTATATTGATAAAAAGCTCTGTATCCACCTCCTGAATGGCACGATTATAGGCAATGTGTTTGCCGCTTGTGGGTTGATACAGATAACGAAGTTCAATCTGCTGATCTCTGATCTAATTGTCAACCAAATTTTTAGTATTATCGGTTGATCCATCGTCAACTATTAGTAATTTGAAAGATTTCCATGTCTGCCGAATCAGTGATTCGTAACAGCGGGTGAGAAGCTTTTCCCTTTTAAACGTTGGAATAAAAATCGTTATCCGTTTTTTAGTGTTAGTTTACTATTCATAAAAATTACATTTTTATATTCGTGTGGTTTATCAGCAGTACTCTGAAAACTTCAGAATCACTGTTTGAATTTTAAACTTTTTGTAATACACTGCAAAAAACATCACTGATGCTACATTTGTTCAAGTAAGCCGGGAGAAGAAACAGAAATCAGATTTTGGTTACCTCTTTCATCCGAAAATTAAACTACAAAAGAAACAGTAAGTATGATATACTTATTCGATTTGTATTGAACTCGTGTTAGCATGATCTTGTATTTCAGAAGAATGGCGACAAATCAGTTGTTTTTCATACCAAAATACATTAGTTTAAATGGAGGAAAATCAAATGGCAGATGAAACTCGCGGCAAATTCATTACAATGACGTGCAGGTATCTTGAAACCAAACCTCAAGTACGCGAAGCAGCTATTAAATTTATCAATGAGAAAACTGGAAAGAAGCCTGATGACCTTGACCCTGAAGGCTGGTATCCCGTTGATTTGGTGACCCATACATTCGACCTGCTTACAGAACTTTCAAACGCAATAATTGCAAAATCGGTGATCAAACTGTTTGGTCGCAAAATCTACCCGACCTTTAAGGCTAACGGTGGAATTCTGCCACCAGTTCAGACACCTCAATCAATGCTGAAGTTCGAAGCTGACGGTTACCTGCAATCTCTTCGCGGGCCAAATGTCAAACCAAGAACATTTCTTGAGTCCAAACCCAATAACATTGTAGTTCAGGCAGATATGCCTCCTGGCTACCCATCTGAATTCATGGAAGGTGTATATCTGGGAATTTTGGAGATGTGTGGTTTTCCAGGTGGTCAGGTTTCCTTTGAAAATCGTAGTGGACATGCTGTTTTCAGCATCAAATGGTAAGCCTACAATATAACAGCCAATAACTGATTCCCTGTGCTCACTTTGCTACGAACTAGGGATAAGTGAGCTTTTTATTCTAACAAATTATAGATTCACCCATTATCTTAGATACTCAGTTCCGAGTCAATATCCATTGTTTCTGCACATCCTGACACCAATTTTAAGTCAGTGACCTTGAAAGCATAAATTATTTTCAACCCGAATCTATCGGTTCATTGCTGAAAATCGTAAACCAGATCAGCAGATCAGAATATTCCTATGAAACGCTTCCTGCAGATTACGGCCATAGTTTTGATATCTCTCATTATTCTGCTCTCGGGGGTAGCCCTGCTCTGCATAAAAAGTACATTTATCCACCAGTCCATAATATCTCATGTAAACAGGCTGATTCCCGGAACAATTTCACTGGAACGAATGCGCATTTCGCTTCTTGCCATGCGTATAGAAATCCGGAATCTGGCTCTCGCCGATTCTGCAGGAACCAGAATGGCCGGTATCGATCAACTGGTTGTCGATTTGTCCCCTGCAGCACTTTTGCGGCGAACCCTGATCGTCGAAGAAGTGTTGATTGATCACCCCTGGGTACAATTGGAATTAGATACAAATGGCAGATTTTCCCTCCTTAATGCACTCTCCACAGACAACTCTCCGCCGGATAGTGTTGTTCAATGTCCTGAACAGGCAAATGATTCTAAACCATTTACAATTGAATTGCAGGGTCTTGACATTGCCGGGGGAACAATTCTCTTTGCAACCTGCCAGGATAGTCTTTCCCTTCATGCACAGGGACTTTCCATCAATGCAAAAGGTGAAACCGGGGCACTTTCGGGTGAAGTGAGTTTTATGATTGACTCCCTCACACTTAACAATAACAAGCAACAAACCAGTCTCCGGAAATTTGCTCTCAACACTCGTTTGCAAAATATGAACATAGATACAATGATGCTGGATTTTACATTAGATAAGTCTTCATTCAGTTTGAGGGGGAAAGCTTCCGATCTGATAAAGGATCCCAAGATTGACCTTACCCTGAAAAGTTCCCTTTCCCTCTCCGAACTCACTCCGATTGCTCGACTTGATAATAACTATTTCAGCGGTACAGTTCTACTTGATATAGGAATTTCCGGAAAAGTATCCAATCCGGATGCTTCTATAAGCCTCGCCTGCGACAGTGGAGCTATTATGGGCAGATCGTTGGAATCACTGTACATGCAAACCAGTATGCACGATAAAGTTATCAATCTGAATCCACTGCATGTTCGAACATCTGAAGGCAGCCTCACCGTGAGTGGCACAATCGATGCAAAGAGAGTGTTTCCCGATGGATTTCTCAATCCACCTGTTTCATTCCAGAATCTCAGGTATCACCTTGATATCACCTCAAGCGGAGTCATACTTGAAACTATACAACCATCAATTTCTGGCATTGCGACACTTTCAGTATCATTATCGGGAAATGGTATTCATCCGGATTCTCTCTCCTCTAAACTTGATCTTATTGCAGCTATCGATTCACTGCAACTGGACACAGTATCATCCCCCCTGCCGGTAAAGATGTCGCTTTCGTCGACTATCGCACGTGGTGAAGTACATATTGACTCTCTAACTTGTAGAGCTGGTACATCAACTGTCGATATAAGGGGGCTGTACGGAATATCATCAGGCAAGGTGGATGCTACGATACTGGTACGAATTCCACAGGTAGATGAGATTGCCCGTTTTGCGGGAACAGACAACCTGTCAGGGAAAGCTTCTGTTACCCTGATGGCTGAAGGAACAGTCAGGCAGCCGCATGTAACAGTCAAAATACAGGCAGATACTTTACAGGCTAGTTCAACACGAATAGGAAATGTATCTCTTGATGCACTGCTATCTGATAATGGGATGGCATACATACAGAGCTTAACCGTACATAACCGATCATCAAGTCTGCAACTCAAAGGCTCCGCACGTATACTTTACAATAACAATCCTGTGCCGCTAGATCACATGAATTTTACCTGCTCGCTCTCATCGCAACATATAGCTGTTGAAGATTTTGTCGATTCAATCAGGGGAAATGTCACTATCGATGCCGATCTCAAAGGCACTCTTAACAATCCTGAAGGTTCTTTTTACTTATTGGTAAATGACTTGCATGTCGCAGGGCAGCCAGTCACCGAAATTCGTCTGGATGCAATAGCAGAACAACGGCAGATACAACTAAAACAATTCATTCTTACTCTTCAAAAGGAACAACAACTCACAGCAACGGGTATCATTTCACTTTCAGACTCATTCGATGTCGAACTTCAGGGCAGTAATTTACACCTTAATTCAATAACAGCACTGTCATCGGTTGATTCCCTTGATGGTATTGTTTCAATGAATGTCAGAACCGGTGGGACATTCGCAAACCCTTTTGCGAAAGGGGAAATTGGGATCAGTGACATACATAAAGGAGCCCTCTCGCTGGAAGATATCCTGCTCAGTCTTGATCTTCGCGACCATCAAGCCTCAGTCAATGGTCATGCCATCGGTGACATTAAAGCAACTTACAATCTCACGACTGCCGACTTTTCAGCTGATCTCGCTTTTAATGACCTTACGCTGAAACCATACCTTGCACTTTCCGGTCAAAACCTCGATGGAACCCTCACTTCATCATTACAAATCTCCGGAAATACGGGAACTCCGCAAGAAGCTACTGCTCAGCTTGCTGTTTCAAAGCTTTATGTTACTTACGATTCAATTCCGGTTATTGCAACGGATAATTTACATTGTTCTCTGGAGAAGGGTAGCTATTCTGTTCCGGACTTTGACATTGTACTTGCCGGTAAAGGTGCGTTATCGGGAAGAGGACACGGTCAGATCGATGGCTCTCATGATGTTGTCATTGACGGTACGATTCCACTTACTGTCCTGCGCCATTTCGCTCCTGATCTTCCGGATATCGAAGGGGCCTTGGCAATTGATGCCACATTCAATGGTACCTCTTCATCCCCACAATTAAATGCTGCCATATACCTTAAAGATATCGGTATGTCTCTTCCCGGTCTGACTGGACGTCTTCATGGGCTCAGTGGCCAGATTCTTGTCGACAATCAATCGATACGTGTCAGATCTTTACAGGGAAACGTTGATGATGGGGTACTTAATGTAAATGCTACTCTTAAACTTGATGAGTTCAAACCATCGAACATAACAGCCAATGTTGATTTTAAAGCACTACCAATAAATGTTCCGGACATGTTCGATTGTGTTTTCGATGGTAATCTGAAACTTTCAGGAAATCCTGACACATCCCAATTTACAGGAATTTTGACGTTACTTGACGGTGTATACTATCAGGATGTAGTCATCAATCCCCTCTCCGGCATTGGACAACGCAAAAGAAAGATAGCTGCTGCTCCACCACAAGAACAAAATACCCCCTATTTAAAAAATATGAAATTTGATGTCGGAATCCGTTCGTACTCTCCTTTTCTGGTGGACAACAATCTTGCAAAGTTGCAAATAGTTCCAGATCTTCAACTCACAGGAAGTGTTACTGCACCAGCATTGAACGGGCGCGCAAAAGTGGATGAGGGGACAATTACCTATAAGAAAAAGGTCTTTACCGTACAGCATGGAGTTATTGATTTCATTAATCCATACGCGATAGAGCCCGAAGTTGAAATCAGCGGTGTTGTCCCAGTCAGAGAAATTGAAATTAAAATTGATATATCAGGAACTCCTGATGACCTTGTTTTCAAATTGTCTTCTGACAGAACAGATCTTGAAGATCAGGACCTTTTATCGTTGCTGGTGGTGGGAAAAACGACAAGTGAACTTCAGGGCAGATCAACATCCGGAGGTGCAGAGCAGTCCAACCAGCAGATGCTGGCATCACTGGTTGCCTCGACGTTTGGAGAAGATGTAAAAAAGGCTACTGGTCTTGATATGCTGAAAGTCGAAACCGGAGGTGTCGATGATGAAAATTCCGATAGGATCGCGGTGACCCTTGGTAAACAGTTGACCAAAAGACTCGGGACGTCGTATACACTTGTATCAGAAAAAGGTAAATTTTTTCCACGTACGACTGCACACTACAAGCTTCTCCAGAATCTTGGTTTTGCAGTCTATCAGGACTACCAGGACTCTAAAAGTACCTTCGGTGGCGAACTGCAGTTCTCCTGGGAGAAAAGATAACATGCGATATTATTTACACCTAATTTCAGTTTTCATCATACTATATGCGCATCCGATTTCATCGCAGTCAGTCATTACCGACATAGCATGTGACATTATCGGTGAAACAGCACATAGTGATGATTTACGCATCATTGCCGAAAAGCTTATTACGGTCAAAACGATGCAGCCACTCGATACGCAGACAGTCAACGAGTCAATCCAGTCGCTTTCCCTATGCCGCCTGTTCTCAGATGTAAGTAATCAATTAACAGGTGACCGGATACGGTTTCTTCTGACTCCCGCCCGGTATATTCGCGATATTCTTATCAAGGGGGAGTACCCTCTCTTTAAAGACGATGTTGGAAAAGCGTTGACAACGCAGCCCGGTGCTATTTTCGGTGAAGATCTGCTCTCACAACAGGATTCTGTAATAGATGCTTTATACAAGCGTGAAGGCTTCATTTGTTCTGATGTCAATGTCACTTCCGATGTACACCGTTCCGGTACTGACCGTATACTCCGTATTGATATTAAAAGCGGACCATACTACCGGTTAAAAGCGATACAACTCAGAGGTAATAAAGGAATTTCCAATCCTGCAATAAAGCGAAGAATGCGTGTATGGCGTACATCACTGATTCCCGGAAGTGCTGGAAGATTTCTCGTCAGCGCACTTCGCGAAGATCTCAAGGATCTTAAGGAATATTATTGTTCAAAAGGTTTTTCAGATGTTACATTGCAAGATTCACTCATAACCGATTCCCTTAACAGGTCAGTTGAACTTTTCCTTACAATCGAAGAGGGAGACCGGTACAGGATTACCTTTCCGCCATTAGGAAAACGGGGATTCAGAAAAAGTATTCTGCGCAACGACGTTACCATTTACAATGGCGGCAACCGGAACAACTCAGGAGTGAGGAAGTCCGTTTCTTCTCTGAAAAAACGATACCATATTTCAGGATATCTGCAGGCTGATGTTGAAGCGTCTGACACAGTAATCGTCCGGCGCTCATATACTCAACGCAACATACATTTTTCAGTCAATCGTGGTTCACGCACAACCGTTGCCTCGATCACTATCAATGGAGCAAATACACTTGATAAACAGCTTGTGCGTTCACAGATGCTACATACTGACAAGGGGAGTGCTGTAAGACGGGCCTTTAACCCTGAAAAGCTGGAGGAAGATATATTTGCACTACATATGATGTATCAGACATATGGTTTCACGAAAGCAGTAGTGTCGTCTGCAGTAACAGAAAAAAATAATAAGGTTGACATTTCAATCAATATAACCGAAGGGCAGCAAACGCGTATCGGCAAGGTCACGGTAGACTCAATTCATATCCCTGACAATAAAATAAAAAATGCGATCCTCATTGATAGCGGCGATGTGTATCGAACTGACAGAATAAAAAAGAGTGCACAATCGCTTCAAGCAATTATCGCAGAGTACGGATATCCATATGTCTCAGTAACTCCAGTTATAACCATGAATGCCGATAGTAGTCGTGCTGATGTAACATTCCGAATTGAAGAAGGGACATATGTGGTAATGGGCGAAATACGGCACACAGGTATATTTCACACCCGAAAGAAAGTGATTTCCAATGCACTGGGATTAAAACCGGGAGCCCCGCTATCATTAAGAGCTGTTGTCAAAGCACAAAAGGGACTTCGTGATCTTGGTCCATTCAGTTCCGTTCGTTTTATCACCATAGGCCTCAAAGAGAAGCGGGACACAATTCATTTGTTTACAGATTTAACCGAACGGCGACCGTATTACGGGTCGATTGGAGGCGGATACCAGTCCAGTACCGGTCCACTTGTAAATGCAACTGTAGGGAACCGTAATCTGCTGGGATTCAACAAGGAACTCGTGATCAATGGCGAAGTGAGCCTTGCTGCTCAAAAGGGCGGGATAGGATTTACAGAGCCTCGTTTGTTCAGCACCCCCATTCGTGCAACTATCAACATTTATGGCGAACAGGGATCAGAACTTAATCTCCCATGGGATAAGAAGGAATATGGCATATCGGGAAGCCTGATTACTTCACCTGTACCAAAAAGCACTCTTGGTCTTACCTCCGGATACAAGCGGAAACGCTTTTTAATTAAACAAGGTGAAGATATACATGACACACTTGCCAATAATAAAAAATACCAGCCGCGTAATGTAGTTGTTATAACTCCATCAATAACATTAGACCGCCGGGATTCTTTCACTCGTCCACTCAAAGGGGTGATTCTCTCAACGTCAATAGACCTGTCCAACAGTCTTGACAATACACTTGACGATTTTATCAAATTGAAACTTGAGGCCAGAGGCTATATAACACCATGCAAGTTTCTTACCTTTGCTGGAGTTGTTCGCGGAGGACATGGTTATTCCTATGGGGGATCACCAATACCTCAAGACCAGCAGTTTTATCTGGGTGGAACTCAGGATCTTCGCGGGTTTGCTGAAAATCAGTTTTTTAATGATTCAACAGGTCGTGCAACCATGCTCTTTTCCAGTATTGAAGCCCGAATAAATCTTGGATTCAATATCGAACTGGCTGCGTTTGCTGATGCCGGACAGTTACAAAATGATATTACATCCATACATGCAAACCACTTCCGTACATCTGCAGGAACCGGTATCAGATACATTACGCCAATTGGGCCGATCGGTTTGTTATATGGCTGGAAAATCAACCGCAACAAAGATGAAAAGCCCGGCGCATTCCATTTTTCTATCGGGTATACATTCTGAACAATACAGGATGGCCGAATGGCCAGCAATGATCACTATAAAATCGAATAAAAATTATTGGTACATTTCAGACATCCCAGTTACAATCATTTTTTTTGTTGCATGTACGGTATGGTAAAGAATCGGATTTTTAGCCATTCGTAAAACAGTATAACCAGTGTTGAGGATATCCATACTGAAACTGCTTCAATGGGAATTGAGGCCCAGACAGGGATAAAAACTCCCAGCATATGATGGTGCTGATAATTCCAATACCCCCGGGGAAGCGCCAGTGTTACCTCCCATATTATAGACAGAAGTACTGTAAACAGTAATGAAAAGACGAATGCACGCCAGTTAACAAATTTTCGGCAGACCCGATAAAAAAGGACCGTCGGAGTGTAAGCAACAATAACAAGGAAAATGAAATATCCGGGAAGTAATGGAGGTATCCTGTTTATAACCCACTTGATAATAATTCCAGCGACAATTAATGCCACAGCCATGATGATGCTGCCCCAATGTAAAAAAATCGTACGATTTAACCGGCGCGCATAACGCGCATAATATGTATCGTCGGGATTGTACTTGACCATATACCACTCATCACAGAAAACATATAGAAAAAGAATAAACCAGAAACCCGTTATATAGAAGATGAACTCTTCCACCGGTATTCCCCTTATCTTGAAGCCAATAGTCATAGCAGGGTCGGGAAATGTGAAAAAGAACCGGGCAAAAAGAAGGTCAAGTATAATTCCTATTGCAGCAAGGAAGGAAATAGAGATACCTAGAGCCACTCGTTTTTTTATAGTGAGTAGATTGTTAATATGGAAAAAGATTGTAAAACCAACGATTGGCAGAATCCAGATGAGTAGTGATAATGTATATTCAGGCATACTGACCCTTGACTTGGTATTTGATTAATCATAAAATATTTATATAATCATATAAATATTAATATAATCATTCAATTATTATTATTGAAAACAAAATAGTCATTATCATCAAAAAGAAGGCATCTATGGACCTCTGGAAATCAAATTGGACCTACTGGGACACACTTTATAATAGTGGTGCACTCTATTCTCATCTCAAGGACGGTGTACCGGCAACGTTAACCGATCAGGTAGTTGCTTTCGCATATCCTTTGATTGCTTTGTTTCTTGTAATTCTTAATATCGTCCTCCTGCTTCGAATTCCTAAAGCAAAACGACGAATGAAGACCTTTTTTGTGGCTGTTGGCACAGGATCAATTTTAGGATGGATATGGGGGGCCTGGATGCTTAAAGTTGATCCTGTATTTCCAGGCTGGCTCAATCCACCATGGTCGGTTACCGGAATAGAATTTATAATGACATTAGAAGACTGGGTCTTCTATCCTGCCTGTACCGCCCTTTTTTATATGTTTTACCGGATGGTTACAATAAAGGGAAAGACATGGACGGCTCCGAAACTTCATTGGACAATAATTGCAGTATACACTGCACTCACTATCTGGTTCATATTGTTTTCCCGTCTGGCAGGTCAGACTGAGGCCGTTATGTTCGCAGTTCCTGGCATTATTCTCTATGTTTTTGCACGCGATACAATTGATGTTAAACGCTATCTGATTTTCCAGGCATTCGTAATTGTTTTTGAAATAATCTGGGACCTTTTTGCCGTATCATTAGTTCATTATCTGCCTCACCACGCATGGGCTTCCCAGTGGATCTATCTTACGCACGATGCTAATGGCGGATTTTACCAGTCAAGCATTTTTCTTGATCGTACAAAGTACCCCTGGGCATGGTTATTCATGAATCCAATCGAAATCACTCCCTGGTTCGCGGTTGTCGGCGGTCTTTTGGATTACTGTATGTTCGCAGCAGCAGACAAAATCTTTTATCATGAACCTCCTTTGAAAAGTGGACACGATGCATAAAAGCCCTGAGGTACTGCCAGATAGAATTTGCGATCGTCCTGACAATCAGCGTAAAGAAATCATTAGTGGGATCTCATACCGTTATATACTCTCATCAATTAGCCTGATAATACTTTTTCTTTTTCACAGATATTTACCATTTCCATTTCCCGACTTTACCATTTTGGTTGCAGTATTTTTGTTAATTAATATTATATTCAATTTATTATTGGTGATCAGGTGGGCACCACGAACGCTATATAGTGTTTCTCCCTATATTGATATATTATTTGCTCCATTCATTTTTCACTATACCGGTGGTTTTTTAAGCCCCTTTATTCTGGCTAATTATGCAACAGTCATAGGTAGTGGGATTATATATAGGGAGAATACCAATACAAACCGTAATCTTATAATTGCACTTTTATTCTCCTATATCTCAGTCGCTCTACTACAAAAAACAGGCGTAGTGACAAATCCAGTTGAGTATTCTCGAAAGATGATGGACCACGATTTTTTCTTTTTTTTCGTTTTCATAAACACCGTGTTAGTCATCACTGGCGTTTTTCCCCTAATCACCATAATACAGAAAAATGTACATCAGCAACTTGATGATATGGTTCATATATACCGTAAAATAGTTACCGGTACTGTTATTGCGGACGGGACAGACTTTTACACTACATTTACTAGCGCAATCGCTGAAGCACTCAATGCACATCATGTGATTTTAGCAAAATTGACATCAAGTGGCGATTCAATCGAAACACTTGCCGTTTACCGTAATGGATTAATGCACCCGAATTTTACACAACCGCTGATAGGAAGCCCCTTTGAACTCATCATTCGTGACAGCGGTTATTATCAGGAAAAAAGCTTACATCTTCAATTCACAGGCCAACCTTTTCTTGGAGATACCCATGCAGAAAGTCTTTATGGACAAGCGCTTACTGGAGCGGATGGAAAACCTATAGGTATACTCTGTGTAATACGGGAACATCCAAGTTCATTTTCTCCCCTTACTGATTCAATAATGAAAATATTCGCTACCAAAGCGGCTGCCGAGGTTGATCGTATCAACCGGGAATCTGAGCGGGATCACATGCGTGAAGAGCTTTTTCAAGCACAAAAGATGCAAGCTATCGGGCAGCTAGCCGGAGGTGTGGCACACGACTTCAACAATATGCTGACTACGGTGATGGGATTTGCCTCTGTCCTGGGCAAAAAGTTAAAAATTATTGCTCCTGAATTTACAAGCTATACCGATAAAATAATCACCACATCACAACGATCAAGTGATCTTATCAAACAGATGCTTACTTTTGCACATAAGGGGAATTTTAATGCAGTACCTCTAGATATTCACTCGGTGATCTCCGGAGTAGTTGACATGCTCACGCATATTACCCCAAAGAACATCTGCATTGATGCAAAGTTAGAAGCGTCTAAAGCAATGATCATGGGTGATTTTTCACAAACGCAATCGATGTTCCTTAATCTTGGTATTAATGCGCGAGATGCTATGCCCCAGGGGGGGAAACTGACATTCACGACAACAATGTATAAGGATAACAATAAAGATCCTGATCGTAACTACATTTGTATCTCAGTGTCAGATACCGGAAAGGGAATTGACGATGAGGTATTAAAACATATTTTCGAACCATTTTTCACGACAAAAGGAATAGGTAAAGGAACCGGGCTGGGACTGGCTTCAGTATATGGCTGTGTAAAAAATCATGATGGGACTATAGATGTGCATAGTTCTCCGGGCAATGGTGCTACATTCAAAATCTGTTTTCCACTTGAAGATCAAATGAATGCAACCGGAATGCCTGTTATAAGTGATGGTATCAGTAAATCATCTACCACCACGAATTACGATGATAATCCCATGATACTGATGATCGATGACAATGAAGATATTATAAGCACCTGCCGCGAACATCTGAAAGGATGCGGATTTGACTTTCATGGATTTAGCAGCGGAGTTGATGCGGTTACATGGTATCGATCTAATTGGGAACATGTTACCCTTATTCTGCTTGATGTTATGATGCCCGTGATGAGTGGTGGACAAGTGTATAAGGAATTGCGAATTATTGATCCGGATGCACTGATTTCGATTCTAACAGGATACAGTACCGATCAGGAAATGGGTGATATCGACATCTCTACAATTGCTGATATAATTCTAAAACCTGTTACCCCTGCAGAACTCGAAAAACGTATTAAATGTATACTTACTAAAACAGGGCCGGATAGAATTAGACAAACAGAATGCAGGGAGATCAGAAATCCAGAAAGGTAGAAAAACATGGAAAAAACAAAATCGTACAAGCGTATTCTCGGGCTCAGCAGCGAAGAGTGGAATCTTGTACTGTTAGGTTTGATAGCAGCTGTTGTTTTCTGGTGGGTGTTTGGTCAGAAATGGTGGCGGTTGTTTATCACTGCAGGAGCTTTGGGGTTTGTTTTCGAAGCGAGTATGGCAAGTTTATTTACCTACTGCGCAAAACTTAGTGACAGGCATTGCATCAAGGATACAGATGTAAATTTTCTCCTGTCGTTGGGATGGCTTGAAGTCTTCGCTATTACCTGTCTTTTAGCCGAAAAGGTATTGCCTCTTCCTTCATTGCCCGGATATATTGTATCTGGACTGATCGTGGGTAACATAAATGAGTTTTTCTTTTACCTATATGTGAAACGATGGACTTATAACTATGACGCAAAACTAATTGGTAGTTTTCGTCCTTTCAAGACGCCTTATTTCAACATTGCTGGTGTTCCTCTCCAAGTCATTGTAGGATATGCAAATGTCAGCATTTTTATTTATTGTATTGTAAAATACTTGGTCGTATAGTACAAATGAATGAAAACAACCATCTTTATCTGTTGACGGTGTCATGGGTGTTTTGCTCCAATGGCAACAACATCGTGAAGTCCCTCGTTTTCAGCAAAGGTACGAACACTGGAAAAGCCAATGTCACAAAGGACTTTGTCGAGCAGTTTTGCAGGGTAGGGACGAACATGAGTGATATCAAGCCAGAAACCCTCATGTCGTACATAAGGGATATCCCAGTTGGGTGTTTTGCAAAGAAAAACTCCGCCAGGATTAAGATGTGAGTAGCAGAATGATAGAAATCCAAGAGCTTCATTTCCAGTAAGATGCTCAATAATATGACCGGCATATATACCGTCAAAATGTTCTTTTATCGTTTCAGATAAGGCATTTACAGCAAGACACCTTGCTGCGAAACCGCGTTCCTGGGCCCGTTCAACCATCGACTGGTCAATATCAATACCCAGACTGTTGCATGAGGGATTGAATTCACGCAGTAATTCCAGAAAAAGGCCCGGGCCGCACCCGATATCCAGTACCGATTTGCACTTTGAAAATAGTGGGAGATAGCGTTGCATTAGAAGTTTTGCAGCCTCAAGATTCTCTTCTGTATGATAGAGAGAAAAATGTTGTTCATCTGAGGAATGCCGGGATATGGTCATGAGCAGTACTCCCTGGAAACAATCCGTTTCTTATGTAAAAACATGCTTTGCAAGTGGTCGAACAGCTCGCCTTTAAGGAATTTTTCTTTATGCTTTATCATACTTTCCCTTGCCTGATTTCCAATCTGTCTGCATGTTTGGGGGTTTCCTGCAAGTTCACGCATCCAGAAAATTGCTTCTCCAATATCAGGATCTGCCCACATTCCTTGAAAACCAAGCTGCTGCGGAGCAATAGAGGGATTAAGTACAGGATCGCAGGGAACGATGCTGGATGAGATCATACAGGAATTATCGGGCGTCATGAAGTCCACGGGACCGGACCAATATGTTGCAATTACGGGTTTTCCAAGGGACATAGCTTCTAATATCCCAAGTCCGAGACCTTCAGCACGATGCAATGATATATAACTGTCACATGAACCATACAGTGCAATAACCTCTGCATACGACATTGGCTTATTGAGAATTTGAATTCCAGGATGCGAAGATGCTAACTGAAGTAATTTCGTTTCAAGACGGTCAAAAAATGGGCCAGATACTGTTTTATTCACTTTTATTATAAGACTGACATTTGCGGTCTCCGGAAATGCCTGACAAAAAGTATCAATAACACCCAGAGGGTTCTTCCTTGCCAGATCACTGCTGATATCGAAACTGGTAATAAAAATGAAACGGTCATCGGGTATACCAAAACGACATCTTTCAGAGATAATTGATTCCGGTAAAAGTACTGCCTGAGGATAGGGAAGCACCGGTAAACCGCAGGATCCCGATACTGCATGATGAATAAAGGTACTTGGAGCACACACGGCATCAAATCGGGTAACAACGGAAATCCCTTTATCAGGGATTCGAGATAGCTCCCAGAATGGTATGAGTACCTTGAAACCGCCGGACATGAAATCAGGATGTAATATTGAAGAAATATGTGGCACCTGTGCTATGTTGACATGAAATAATGAGATGGGCTGTTCAGGTGGCTGGGATATATCTCGATACAATTCAGTAAAACTTCTGTCAGCACCAGAGCGCCCTTTCAATGGCAGATCATATACTGAAACCTGAAAACCTCTGCTATTGAGTGCCCGAATTGTATTTCGTGCCGCAATCCCCAGACCAAATTCAGAACTGATATATCCTATGACATTAAAACCTGGAGTCTGCATAAAACACCTTGATAATACCTGAGTTACTTAACGGGAATTACGATAAAATTACTTCTAAGTGTAACATGGTGCAGGCAGAACGAAAAGTGAAAAGTGCATTATACCAGACTCGCAGTACTTATTGATGTCTTAAGATCAACCTTACAACGCTCAGAATTTGCGGGTTCCCAGGTATTATAGGAAAGCTGCTAATGAATATGGCAGAGTTGTTTTTGCTCCTTCATATCTGATCGCGCTGGTTGAATTAAACTTTTCAAGAGAATCTATTTCATTATTGCAAAGCATGTAAGTGATGTTGTTTCAATTTTCAAACCGATCCCCTCTGATCTGGTGATAGAGTGACGGGTTCCGCACCAGAACCCATCCTTTTCCTGCATGCCAACCAGAATTTTTAACAGCTCATTACCCTTATTGAAATCTTCAAAACAATATAGAGCATTGGTTACCAGTGCAAGTACATAAGGATCTTTGATTCAATTGCACTCTTAATAGATGCATCAAGTTCTTTTTGAATGTCACGTCTTCCGGCTTCTGCCAGAGCATAAACGATATATGCGTTTGTTATATCTTGATCTGCCCCACCATAAGAATCGAGTACCCGGAAATTGTGCAGAAAGCCGCCATTATTATCACGACGACTCATGATCCAGTATGCAGTTCTTCCACACGTTTCAAAAGGCAGAATCGCAACAGTGCGCATTAAGCTGGTGTCTTACCGTTAAAGGTAGTACTGAGGAATACTCCTTTATTTTGAGAATAAATATCATCTATAAAGTATACACGGCACTGATGTGAGATTGAGAAACATTTGGAAAATAAAAATAATGTTTTTTCCCGCCAGTACAATATCAAAATGTGCAGCCCTTGCAAAAAATTACAATTAAATCGCGTTAGTCGTTCCTTACAAGGTCCTGTTAGGGTCAAGATATGGCAGGTTGTCATTTACAAATACCTTGCCATCTCCTGCCACATCAAACCGTACGTGAAGTTTTCCTTCATACGGCTTTCCGACAGCATTCACCGGCTGCATTCACAAACCACAACCAAATATACCTGATACGTAAAACGGTTTAAATCCGCAAGTGGCTACCCACTCTATAAAACGCTCACAAAGTTTCCTTTGCTTTGCACTATCCCCCGCTCTCCTGCAAAAGAAACAAAATGTATACAAAGCCAAGGTTCCACGATCCCTTGCTGTGTTCATTGCACTGTTGGTCTGTGTCATTGGTGTTATAACTTTTCTATATATTGCTTTTCATATCTGGTAATGGTGTGTATCACTGTTAGATCGAGATGTCTACCTCATGATATCCTGTAGCGCCACTGGGAAAAGGCGACGAGATTATTCCACTTTGTATATCACCGTTACCATCGCTCGCTCGCACCTTAAAATGATGATTACCTTTTTCAGCAGGCCAGTCATGGCGCCACAGAACCCAGGTCAATGGGCCAAGTGCAGGGGTAAGCAATTCAGTCTGCTGCCAGGTGCCGTTATCGATCTGTAATTCAACCGATTGTATACCTCTGTCTCCTGCCCAGGCGATACCGCCAACAGGTATTTTCCCATCCGATACATGGTCTTTTGCAACTGTGTCGATGATTGACAATGTTTGTGGACGTGCCTGGCGATTCCAGCCACGATCGACCCAGAACCCGTTACCATCATTTCGAAGCGCCTTGATAGAGGAAATCCATTTTGGCTGTTTCATTCCGTAACGGTTCGGAATATAAAAACGTAAAGGAAAGCCCTGTTCCGCTGAAAGCGTGTATCCATTCATTCCGTAAACAAGCAGAGTATGTGGATTGTACATGTCTTCAAATGTTATGCTTTCGTAATAACCATCGACTGCCCTTACAGCCAGAAGGCTTGCTTCTTTACTAATTCCCAGGTCTGAGAGTAAGCAGGATAATCTGATTCCAGTGAAAAACCCTGTACTGATCAGATCTCCTCCTATGGGGTTTGATATACAACAGAGTGTAACAGGTTCAGTTACTTCCGGGTATTCGAGAATATCTGTATATGTTAATTGAACCGGTTTTTTAAACATTCCTGAAATTGATAATCTCCATGTATTAACATCGATCATCGGCGGCGTTGTATCGATATCGATTCTGTAAAATTGTTCGTTTGATGTAACTTCCGGACGGGTGCCTGGCGCAGGGGCTATTCCTGTACGGATTTCAACGGGTTTGATAGATTTCATAAAATAATTGGCTCTTGTTGAGGGCCTTACCATCTCAAGGGAAATATCTGCTTTTGATAAACCAAATTTTCTTTGTAACGTCCGTGCAAGAATTGATGTCCCGGCACTGAATGCCACTGCAACTCCCACAAGCTTAAAAAGTGCACTTCTACGGTCATTTTGACTGATTGTTTGTTGTTCATTTTGGAAAAAAGGTTTTCTTACAATAATAGACGACAACAGGGTAGTCCATGCAATAATTAACAAAACAGTGATGAATATGCCCGGAAAAAAAGGCATCTGTGGTGAGAGCAGGAGCAAAGATAAGAATGAAAATGTTACGCCCGTGGCAATGCCCCATATCCGGATTGGTATGGTGAAAAAATGTCCCAGTATGGCAAGAAGAAAACCTGTTGCAGCTCCAAATGTTAAAAAAATTCCTATTGCTATAAATTGTTCAATCTGTTTTGCAATCGTATCTGTGGGACCCAAACCAAATAAATGAATAATCCGGACAATAGTTTCTATTGTTACATTAATTAGATTGCTGGGTAAAATACGGCTTAGCCAGTCAAATAGATTAAATGGTACAAAAGGCACAATCCCGGTCTGCATTCCCAGATAAAAAAGAGCGATTAAGGGTAGACCAAGAAATAGTCCGATAAGTGAACTGTATAGAAATGATGGTTTTTTCACATGAGTCCATTCTATAGATGGTATCTGCCAAAGGAGCAGTCTCCCTAAAAATTGCTGTACCGGAAAAAAACGTCATTTAAACTACATTTATGATTGGATTAAATTGAGAAATGCAAATCCTATGCTCATTTGTAAGATCACCTATTTAATCATCTTTGAATACATAGAAGAAAAATCGCTTCATTGAAAGCTATAAATACAACACCGAAAGGGGGCTTATAGTCTTCAACCTACTGATATGGTCCGGGGGCGGTTGTGGGGCAATATATACAAATACCTAAGGAGGTTTAGGAATAACCTTTGTGATGTGGGCTGGTTTGGGATGTGTTGGAACTTTGATTGCACAATGGAGTAATTTTATGAAAAAATCGAAGTTCACTTTAATAATTCTGGGGATTACCACTTTTTATATATTTTTATTGGACTGCAGTGTTAACCGGTTTTAATACGTATGTAATTTTCCTCATGTGATAATTCATCTGAAGGATCCGGAATATATTCCTCTGCTTCAGCATTTAAGTTGTAGAAAATTCCTCTTCATCAATGGTATATTTAACAAGGCTGGGAATAATTATCTGCACTCATGGTATCAGTTGGAAGGGGTAAGCTATTAAACGTTTATTCTCAAATTTGACGGGAGTGATAGCATTTTAATTATTCTTTTAACTTGGTTACATAAGCACAAACCCTTGATGGAGGATCATCTATGCGCGCATTCGTCATGACAGGACTGTTAACAGCGACGTTGTTTGTCAGTCAGGGATTTTCTGAACCAAAAGTGTCTTTAAGTGGTACGGTAAAGGATAATAGCGGCAAACCAATTGATAATGCAGTTGTGAGGCTGGAATCGCTGGGCTATGTATCAATTACTGATGCTCAGGGGTATTTTAAAATCGATAATACATCTCCGGTTCTCCCGAAGGATATGAAACAAGGGGGGGTTCCTGTTCCCCGGATAAAAAATGATATAGTCTATTTTTCTGTTGAAAAACCGCAACGGTTGCTTTTAAAAGTGTACTCGCTTCAGGGCCGTCTCTGCAACTCAATAGATGCAGGGGAGGTTGGTTGTGGTTTTTACAGTGTGAATCTTCACTCACTTTTCACCAGTAATATCGGAAATGGAACATTTGTCGTTCACGGCCTTATCGGTACGCAGAGGTTCTCGGCACCAATAACAAAAATATCTTCGAGGCAGACCCCATTTACTGTGCGGAGCCTGGGAAGTGTGTCTACCCTGAAAAAAAATGCACAAAGTGGTAGTGTCGACCGTTTGATTATTACCAAACTGGGAATGGCACAAATGATAATTGATATTACAAGCTATGAGAAGGATATGGGGACGGTGGAAGTAACCCCGACGTTTGATTTAACACAATCTCAGATAGCTGATCATGTTGAAGATTCATTGATGCAGCTGCTTATTAAAAGAATAGAAAAAATTGATTCAATAGATGGGCCGGATGATCTGAAAACGATTGATTATATCTCAATCAGAAGCAGTTTTGAAGTGCTGCTAGCTATCGACAGTACACGGTTTAAATCCAATGTCGGTTATATGGTTTCATCAATACTGTCTTTAAATACCAGTCGAAAAATCTGGAACCTGGTAGATTCGATTCAAGATTATATAAATGAAGTTGAGGACTTTTATGATGAATCTCCTGCAGAGCCAGAACTTGGTAATGGACTTCTTAAAAGAAGTTTGAAAAAAGGTGGCGTAATTTCACTGGGAAAAGTATTGGCAGCACAGACTCCGGAGATACTTACATCTGTGACTAAAGAGCCAAGCTTTCCAAGATTTCTTACACTCAGTTACATTCAAGGTACAATAGAATCAGAGCTATTACCTGTTTTAAATAGAGTGATCGCTGTTTCTAGTCGAATTGAGGGGCTGAAAACTGATGGGATTAAAATTAATGTTGATGATGAGTCGTACGAGCTGGATAAGGGAGAGGTGTATCTCTTTGATGCGTATGCACATCTTCTCAGAGCATATATGCTGATGTATTGTACTTACAATATGGATATCTATTCCTCACCTTCGGATTTGAGCTATTCCTGGATCGATTCCATTATGATTAATGGTAAAGCTAATGATAATACAACAATATATTCATTACGCAGTGATACCCTGTTTCAGGTACACAGTTACGATGATTCTAAGGTTTTTACCAAAATGTTTAAAACATTCAAATACAATCTTGAGGAACGACCAGAGTTCATGACAATCAGGAAGCAGAATCATGAAGGAATTCTGAGTGATCTTCGGGCTGTTCCCACTAAGGTAAAGGCCGGTCTGGCATCTATACGTAGTGAAACTGACGACCAGGATGATGACCTGTTGAAAATTTCAATGATCGATTCCGCAAACGGTGACATGCTTGATTTCTCCAATGATCTTATTGATGATGGCATGTCAGAATCATTTGCCGCAAACTTCTCTTCTGTGGAAAAAATGACCGATTTTATCTCCAGTTTGCTGAGTGGTCCCTACACCTTTGATGAAATGGTAGATGGAAAACAGGTTACTATAACTGTGAATCTGTCAGCATTTTTTACTAATCCTGTTACTGATTTACGCACTCTTCTTCCAAAATATAAATGGGTTGATGAAATAAACTGGGTTACACTTGACGTTTCCCAATCTGATGTGGCTGGCAGGTATTGGGGTAATGTGCCAGTTTGGAATGCGCAGACTGGAAAGTATGATACCCTTTATTGTGTGACAGTCTATGAGGATGAACAATTGAAGATGGATGAATCGCTCATAGATTCTGTTGTTAAAACGTCATATTATTCAAAATATTATATTTCGAAACCGATAAGATATACGGCATATATTGATTCTAATTACACTATTGAACCGATTCGGTTAACTAATGATGAGGGAACACCATACACATATGACCAGATTGAAGATCTTGTTGAAAATATGGAATTTTTACCCTATTTTAAAGATTATACTTTTAATGGCCTGTTCCCGGGAATGACAAGACAAAAGTGGCTGGATTTAATTTACCAGACAGAGTAATGATATCTTTTTTCGAACGATTTTACAGGCTGGAAACACATCTTTCCGGCCTTTTTGATTTTGCCTGTATTTCATTACTATTATTGCCTTTTGCCGGAAGCGCAGCGTATAATGATGGTACAATATCATGGCATTCAAAAGATCTGCAGAGTAATAGCACTGATATTTATGAACAATGCGGAGTGTCATCATTTTTCAACCTGATGATAGACGGCTACAGGAGAGCAGGCAGTACATCTGGTGATACATTTCCGGGGGTCAAAATAGGGTCATTTACTGGATACGATTGTTTTTTCCGTGAATGGGGAGAACGGTTTTCCAGGGGTGGGGATAGCAAATGGCAGGTTTTGGATTTTAATTGGTATAAAAATCGAAACAAACTTGCCTTTGGCGGAAGATATAACCAGTATAAGTATGAATATCCAGTGCCGGAATATAATATTGGTATTGATGCTGATTTTTCATCAGCAGATCTTTATGGGTTGTATCAAAGATCATGGAAACACGGTACTGTTGGTGGCAATGTAGAGTGTGATGTCAAGGGGTTAAAAGGAATAAAAAATGTACACGGAATGAGCATTCTACGAAATGCGGTAAGGTCTTCTGTTGTTGATTTCAGACTCTTTCTTTCTGCTGATCGGTGTTCTTTCGGTGGAGCTGCTGCGTTTGAAAACCGTTCAGCGCTTTCGGGGTATCTTAGAATCGTAAATGAGGCTAATGAAAACTATCGAATAATGGATATCGATATTGACAAAAATTGTTTTAATCTGCACGGCTGGATGGAGTTACCACTTGTTTATATAGACGGCGATTTGGTTACGAATTTGTTTACCGGTAATCGTACTGAGGATCCGATGCACTTGAGATGTCAAGTTACTGGAACAGGTGTTACAGGAAGACTTGGTTGTGTGTTGAAATCATTTCCCTATAAACCACGATTACATGTGGAAATTGGTAATGAAGATCTTTCGGTCACCATGACTGAAAAAACTTCCTCTGCTTTTGCAACGTTGGACAGTAATGATATCATACATTTTAAAGGGAATCTGCTGTTATCCCTGTTTAAAGGGGTTCAGGTCACTGCATTTCTTGAAAAATGGCTTAGTCAAGGTGGTAAAGGGTATTTTGAAATTTATCCATTTACATCATGGGGGGTAGTATTTGACATTCCTGATAAGTACAAAATAACCGATTTTAAAACGATCTTTATCAATGGAGGATTGCGAACGGATGCAGAAGTAATCAATCGCAAATCTCATCTGGCAAAAATCTACTGTAATCTATCGTATGCAGAAATTCTCTGGCAGTACAGTTCTGCCGAGCTTGTACGATATATGGGATTGTTACCTGTGTATCAAAATGAACAACAGCATTATCAGAATAAGCGGTTTTTAATTGTTTATCCAGGAATTCAGTGGACGGTACAACGTGAGTGGTACACTCTTCAGATATACGCCGATCAATTGATTCCCGTTGAATTGAAAAATGAAAAGCATGATGCTGGTTCGGGAACTGGTATAAAGGACACAAAGAGCTATACCTTTGGTGGTTTTAGAGCGCGCTTGGGAATTGAGTTTTATAAAAAGAGGGGTGATTGAATTTTTTTTTGGTTGCAAAAAGTACCAAATTTTGTATAAATTGCTTGCAAAAAATACCATTTCAAGGGTATGGAACGTCTTGCAGCTCCACTGGATTGGCTGGAAAGAGCCCATTTTCAGTGGTCCTTTGCGCATCAAATAAAGGACGCAGGGGAAAGAGAATTTATGCCCCGATATATGCAGGTGCATCGATTTTCCGGGATTTTAATTCAAATCCTTTTGGTAAGTCAATAAGTTCCTTTGAATAAAATCGGATTAAACAGCTCCTGTTTAGGGCACCTGTAAGCACAAAATTCAGTAAAATAGTTGAATGCAGCAAAAGCAGGCACTATATTAAACTCGTAAGTTAAAAAGAGTCAAATTGATTATCAGCTATCAGCTAGAGGAGAAAGAGTGAAATCGTATTTTTCCATTCTATCGGTGATCATAATTTCGTTTTCGTGCGCGCCGGTTTACCAGACTATAACCATGCCAGATTATCATAATCAAAAGCTGAAAGGCTCACTTGTAATAGCTCCCATTCACAATCGCACGGTAAGCTACTTTGGTAATGTAAAGGAGGAATTCGGAGAGGGCGACAAGGAAGAGCTAATAATCAATCATTTCAATAAGAAACTGATCAGCAACATGAAAATAAAGTCAACGTTTCATACCGTTATATATGGTACATACAAGAAAACGCCCGTTTTGAAAAAAACGACATTCCAGACGGATGATGTTTACGATGTACATCTATATATGCCCGAAGATACATCGACCATTGAATTCGAAGAAATTGTTCCTGATTATGTACTGTTTTTAGAAGACCTTTACATCGGAACGGAACGGGCCTCAAATGAATACAAGATTGATGAACAAGTCAGCCCATTGACGGTCGGTTTCAATTCAGGGACACCTCTTATGCAAAATCAATTTTCTTCTGTCAGCACTCCACCTATCAATACTTTCAACAATTTTTATTTTTCTCAGCCAAAGAATACCTATTTGCTATACAAGTGCGGATTTGCATTCTGGGACAACAAAAACCGCACCGTAGTAGCTTATGGAAAAATACTAGCCAGATCACAGGCTGATAGTTACGGAATGGGAATGGTTGGCATAGTCAGGAAACAGAACTGGATGGAGAACGATGGCTGGTTTGTAAGAAATCTACTGAATAACACGCCTTTTGATGCCCAAAATTACTACAGGTAATAGCCGGTTCGAATTGTCAAAATTCATCGATAGCAGATTTCACTACTGTTTCTACCCTTTACCTCCTGGTTATTACTGAAGTTTTCTTTCAAAATGATTTTAAAGAAGCATTGACTGCACTCAGGAATGCTGGTTTTTAACTATCTCAACGGGTGAACATATGAATGGATTATCTCGGTGATATTAGATTGTTTAAATGTTCCTCCGATCTTTCTTTTCTATAACCCACCCTTTGAAAAATGTACCAATTACAAGTCCACATATAAAAATCACCCAGAAAAATAGCATTCCGTATTTTTCGAGTCCATTTGGTAAATTCATTCCAAATATGCTTGTCAATGCAGTGAGAGGAAAGAAAATTGCAGCAAGCACATTTAACTTGTGCTGAGCTTTAAGAACCTGCTTTGCAGCCTCTGCATCATCCTGTGAATTCCTGGCAATTCTATAATCCAAAGCGGTTTGAGCATCATGATACATAAGTTCATAATTTCGGGAGATTTCGTATGCTCTGTCCCTGGATTCAATCAAATCCAGGTCACCTTTTACCAGGTCACGGGCAGATTGAAGAGCTGTGAACATATCATTAGCAGCACGTCTTACAGAATTTAGTCTGGTGAGTAGTTCGAACAGAAGATCGGATGTATCAGCTTTTTGAAATTCATCGAGAAATTTATTGCTTTGATCTTCATAAATCAGAAGCAGTTTCTGAAGCCGCATTATGCCCTCATCTCTTCCATTGCACTTCCATTGTCCGTTTGGTTGACGTAAAAAGACCATCGTTTCACGTTTGTGGTTTTTTCTTTCGGGTGGAGTGTGGAGTATCAAAAGGCAGGTATCATCTTCAAAAATCGCTCTTTGACGGCCATATGAAGATTGTCCCAGGCGAGCTGTGATTTTTGGAGGCAACATCCAATCATAATCAGGTCTCATGTAAATTACCTTTCTAAAAAGGTTAAAATTTTGGTGTTATAGCCAGTGTGTATACCATTAGAAATATATATCGAGAAGCATCTCTGCCCATAAATGGCAGAAAAAACAGCCGCATTTGCTTCATGAGAAACAGTATTCCGGTGCCCGGGAATTACCGAAGGTATCGTTTAGAGAATCAGCAGTTGCAGGAATGACACAGATTTTCTGCGGGTGTTTATTACTCTTTAAAAACAGGTATTGTCGTCACACCCTAAAAAAACGCCCCGGTTACATACCGAGGCGTTCTTTTTATAATAATTAATTGTAGATCAGCAACAATCAGAACTGCTTGAAAAACTGCCATGTTTCAGCTTCAATCCAGTTATCCCTTGACCCCGGATCTGATGCCATGCACTGATGCCCGCCATTAAAGGAACTGAATTTTACGGGATAACCATCTTTACATCCAGTGAATTCGGTTGTAACATGTTGGCCGCTGGTTGCAAGTTTTATAGTAATATTGGTATTACATCCATTGTCCTCAGCATGTTGCAGAACGCAATATTTACCACCTTTTTTATTAGCATCATTATTGATCCATGAGCAGAGGCCATCCCCGGTCCCTGTTGTCTGATAATAGGCTAACGGTATGTGCTTGTTGGTAGGTTGAGGATCAAAATTCCAGTTTGCAGGAGCATAACAGGCAACTGCCCGTAGTTGATTGGGGTATGCCAATGAAAGAGCATATGAGAACATGGCACCGAAGCTGAATCCAGCACAGAATACTCGTGTGGTATCAATACATAAATTGCCCTTTAGCAAAGTCAGTATGTCGTAAAAGAATTTAGGGTCATTTGTTGGATTCCAGGTGCCACCACCATCTCCCTGTGGAGCAACATAGATACACTGGATATTGTCTTTGGCTGCTTGAGTTTTAAGGGAATAAAAAGCGCTCAGATCGTCTCCATTATCGGCTGCGGCGACTCTTGCGGCGCTTCCTCCCATACAGTGCATGCCGAATATCAGGCGGTATGGGTTATCTTTGTTGTAATTAGGCGGGATATCGATGATGTAGTCTCCTCTACCTCCGGCACTGGAAATATGGTAGGTGCCGGATTTATTGATTGACCCCAGTGTTTTACCACAACCCAGGCTGGGCACCGGATCATTTTTCCCATCTGTGGAAGCTGTATCCAAAGTAATATGTAATTCCTGATTAAGTGAAGTGATAGCTGTTAATTTGTCTTTGTATCCGGTCGCAGTGACTTTGACAGTATCAACTACTGCTGCGGCAGCGGTCACACCATTATTCATAGAAATTGCGGACGAAGTTGTAAGAGGACTTAAAACATATTTTCCACCATTGAGTGGCATATACTTGAAAGAGACCTCAGACATTCCGATTGCTGCTCTGATTACAAGGACTTCTGAAGCCTGGCAATTTTTTGCAACATCGAAATTGTATTTTCCTGCCGCAGCGTTCATATTTATTACTTGTCTGATCATTTTGCCTTTTAAGTCGAAAAGTTCCACTTTCATTGGTGATGGAGCTGCGATAGAGAACTGCAGTACATCATTATTTATAGATATATCATTGATTGCAGGCACAATTGCAGGCAAGTTTCTTATACCTGTAGCCATAAATGCATATTTTCCATCGGTTCCTGTGGTATCCTTCAATTTTTGACGGACCAGCGAAACTATAGCTCCGGAAATCGGTTTCCCGACATTATTGGAAACCACACCTTTTAAGTTAAGCGTTTGAGCACTCACTGTCAGACCTGCCAAGAGAATGACAGAAAACATTTTTTTAGACATACTAACCCCTTTGATTTGTTTGTTGTATTTGTAAATTCGAATAAATCGTAATTAATCTCTAAAAACAACCAGCCGATCATCACTCCTCTGATTCATATAACAGAGCCGTATCCAATCTGAATTCTTTGCTGTACTTATAATGCGTACTTCGTCAATTCCTCCCTTGAAATAACAGTACCCTTCATTGGTTGTTCCAAGAATACCGTTTGAAAACCTTCCGATATAAAGATCATTCAGTACTGTGCCAGAACCTTTATCCGGTGGAGATGTAATTACACTGTCAACAAGTTCACCATTACAATAGAGTAACTGTCTGTTTCCATGTCTCGTACCGGTAAGAAATACCCACTGCCCCGAAACCGCAGGAAATGTCGGAACATCAATACGTACTGCACCATTGAATTCTACAAATTCCCACAAGGAGACTACCGATGGGGTGTTCATGGAATTATAGGTGGACCGAAGATAATACTGTTCAATTCCCTTGGACAGGATACAATGCGAAAGGCCGTCAAGTGTATCGAGATATGCCCATGCACAGACAGTATAATTTTTATCCGGCGGTATATTCAATTTACTCTCGGCAGTATTTGGCATGGTGAAATAACAGCTTTCACCATCAAACCACCGACATATGCCAATTATCCCTTCAGCACTCAGTGGGCTTTCGCGTGCCGGTGCATTACCATTAAAATGGTTGACTGTGGCATCATGGGCAGGCTCTAAAGCATTTTCTCCAAGATGCCAGACCCCCTGATAGCCATCAGAAGTGTCAAAAACACTGTTTGTTTGTATCTTCGGTGAATAAACTGAATTACCCCAGAACATGTGTATCGATTGTGCTGAGTCATTACCACAGATGCTATCAACTTTTACCCAGATTTCAGCTCGTTTGTCATGTGTATCCCATCTCTCGATCTGGTAGGGAAGCACTATCCCATCTTTTCCGGTAAAAGCAAGATCACATCCATCGGTGCGAGCTGTTGTAAAGTCAAAATTCGTATTATTCAATCTGACAAGTACCGGAAAACCGGTAACAGTACCTGCAGTATAAGCACCGGTCGCAGTTGTATTCAATCCCAGGTTGCACGTGTATTTCCAAAGCGGCATTTCAATCGCTATCGAGTCACCGGCACTTAAAGTAATTTCATTTCGTAAAATATTATATTTTTCGAAACCTTCAGATGCAAAAATGATTGAATGGAGTGTCCCGGGCGGTATCCCGGTTAACTTTGCAGATCCATCATTCTCGACATTGGTATAAATATCAGTACCGGGAATAAACAAGTAACCACCAGTTATCTCTTGAGTGGATGGAAACTCAGTGGAAATCACTCCAGGACGTTTCATAATTGCCTTGTTGATATTTGTAACGGAGTCATCACTGACCGTTACATCCCGCACAATAAGAGCTGCAGTGTCGCCACGATCACGTGCCAGTACAACATACCTGCCAGAGGAAACATTATTGAAATGGTATATCCCTTGTGAATCAGTAGTATCAGTAAATATACCATCAGTTGCACCAGTTCCATCGGAAACCGGGTCGAAATCATCGGGAAAAAGTTTAACAATGGTATACGAGGATGGTGTACTGTCGCTGTTTAGAATGGCGCCAACAACTCCATTGGTAGTTTCAATAGTTCCCCCGCCAGCAAGATCAGGTGAGCATTGCAACATGACATTGGCTATAACACCTGAAATTATAGAAAGGATAAAAGGATTCCACCTCATTGTTGCTTCTCCAGATCTGTACTTAACGGAAAAAACTGAATATTGAGTTGGTATACCCTTCCGGATCCTCCGGCACTGTTTACAATGTTAATAAGTGATGAGCGAAACATTCTGATATGTTCACGAATCTCTGGGAGTATTTTTTCATCGATACCCATAGTTACCGTAGAAATATCACGGGACTCCTTAGGAAAACGCTCAATCGATTCTCCGGCAAGATTTATCAGATCACGCTGGTTGCTTTCTATCGCCCGGGATAACCACTTCCACCCGGTGGTAAGATTTTGTCCGGTTGTATGGTAGTTGCCATCAGTGCCTTTGGCGATAAGGCCAAGCCTGTCGAGAAGTTGTATGGCGCGTTTTGCATCTGTTACAGAAATTCTGGGCATGCATTTTTCACTCAATGCATGATAATCCCCATCGAATGGTACACAATTAATAATAGTCCAGACTGTTGAATAATACCATTTCTGAAAAAACTCATACTGGTGTGGATTTATGCGTTGTGATTTTACAGAAGAGTGTGAAAACAGTCGGTCGAAATAGAGTTTACGTTGACTTTCGGTTTTTGCTTTGCCAAAGTGCACCAGTGTTTCAAAGTATTCAGCCTCGACTTGGTTGAGATCGAGCAGTTTAATAAATTCACCGATTTTTTTAATTGAGATATGGAGACTTCCCTGAAGAACTTTTATAACATAACTTGAATCCATTCCCACCCGGTTTCCAATAAACCGATACGAGAAAAACGGTTTGCTTCTTTTGGCATCTGCATAATAATCTTTCAGGAATTCCCGATAATCGAGATAATCAAATATAGTCACCATATCCTCTGCAATATATCCCTAAATCTACAGGTTATATTGAAAAAATCAAAGAGGAAGTAACTAAGTGGTGAAAAAAAATTCACCACTTTCAGTGAAAAACCTTACTAATTGAGCTAATTTAACAAAGATGGCTATAAGCTTGTTAAAAAAAATGTAATTTTTTTTTCATCACCTGCGTTTAGAGGTGTCCTGTGGAAAACGGATAATTATGAAATAGGATCCCCTGAAATATACTGTGTTATTGTGGAATTGTCTTTTCAAAAAATGAAAGCTAATTTCCCCAAAATTACATCAAAAAAGGTTGAATCTGCTTAAAACAAGCACTATATTAAACTCATAAGTAAAAAAAAGATCAAAAATACCTATAAGCAGCAGCTTAAACAAAAGTAACCAGAAAATTCGATGAATACATTACAGGAAATAAAAAGACTGCTTGCCGAAATTTTCCATATTGATGAAGCAGCTATGGTTCGGGTATTGATCACCATTTCAATAATCATTTTATTCTCGGTATTGAGATCTGTATTTCTGAATATCGTTTTCAAAAAAACCTCAGATACGAAAAAATTCCACACTATTAAGCAGATCTCCGGTTATGTGGTTATTCTGCTTTTTGTTATACTTGTAATTCAGATATGGAGTGAAGGGTTCACTCACATTGCCACATTTATGGGCTTACTCACTGCTGGTATTGCAATCGCACTCAAAGACATGATTGCCAATATTGCTGCCTGGATTTTTATTCTTGTAAACAAACCATTTCAGATAGGAGATCGGATACAGCTTGATACCGATGCTGGAGATGTTCTTGATATTCAACCCTTCTATTTTACGGTACTTGAGATTGGAAAATGGGTAGATGCAGATCAAAGCACCGGCAGAATAATTAGCATTCCCAACAGCCTTTTACTGGGAAAGCCTCTTGTCAATTATACGAAAACATTCGAATATATCTGGAATGAGATTGGAATACTGATTACATTTGAGAGCAACTGGGAACATGCAAAAAAGATGTTCAGTGAAATAATAAAAAAACGATATGAACAGTTCGCCCCGAAGGCACGGGAAAAGGTACGTGCAGCTTCAAAAAAAATAATGATTATTTATCCGCAACTTACACCGATTGTCTACACAACAGTAAAAGACAACGGTGTCATGCTGACAGTTCGTTATCTTTGTGAACCGCGAAAACGAAGAAATTCTGAAATGATTCTCTGGGAAGAGATTTTAAGGGCAGTTAAAAACACTCCGGATATTGAGTTTGCTTACAATACTTTTAGGGTTTACAAAAACGGAGAGGATGTTCCGGACAGAAGTACATAATTTTGTCCATATTCTTCTATGTGCGCCATGTCCTTACCTGGCATTACGCAAATACCAGAAATGCACTGCACAGTTGCAATTCATCTTATTCAAATAATTTACTACAATCACGGATTGAGATGACAAATTGTGTGAATAGAGTTGTATTATGATTTAATTTATATTGAATGCAGCAGAGCTATTGTCCGTATCTTCCCAGGATTCGAAAAAATACCGAAAAGATCATTGTATGAAGGAAACAGATACCGGTGAATAGAATAGAATTGAAAAAAGCTATAGGCAGAGTCACCACTGAATTAATAAAAGAAAAGGGCTACATCAGTTTTATAGATCTTTTTATCAAATTACATTATCTCAGTGAAAAGGATTATACCGATTGGAGGATGAAACGCATTCCCTATCTTGAAAAAGTGATAAAAGTAAATCTTGGAAGTGTCAATTTTATCATGAAAGAAGTGCGAAAAAATTCAATTAACGGGAAATTGAAACAAAGTTATACAGGATACAAATCCTGGGGAAAAGGAAGTAAGATACAGCTGAGATTTTCAAAAACCTGTGATGAAAATATTGAAAAGTTATATTCAACACATTTTTTATTGACAAAAAATCTGAAGAAAAATAATGTACCACTTCAGAATAAAGAGATTAAGTTGACTTTTCCTTAAATACAACTATTCAATAATCGATCGCATCTCTTTAATGAATTTCATATTACTCTCTATCACAGCAACTCTTTTTGGATCACTTTTTACTTCGTCATATTTCTTTGCCGATGAAAGGTATGCTTCTGCATCTTCAAGGATACTGAACTTACTGCTCATTATTGATTTTGTCTCTTTTTTAAAGGTGGATTTTTCGCCATTGTCTTTAATTTCTGCAGCCTTTTTCATCCGTTCCAGATAGTTAGTTTCAGCTCTGTAATAATCAATTGCATGTTTTGCGGCATTATTATACTGCCATGCTGCGAGATCCGGTCTTTCGAGTTTGATTGCAGCATCTGCACCTTTCAGCATTAAATCGATTGATTTTTTGTAGTCGCCCAGTTCTTTGGCTTTATCAGCTTCGGTTCGGCTTTCCTTGTAAATCTTCCACAGCTCTCCGGTACTTACAGCTGCATTACCGTCTTTATGCTTTTCAGAAGTTTTCTTTGCTGAAGTATCCTCTGTTTCATGTTTCGTAACAGGTGTCTCATCGGTTTTTTTATTACTTTGCGGGGAAACTGTTTTATTCGGTGTTTCGTCTAGCTGTGGGGATTCTTTTTTGAATTTCTGGCTGGATTCATTTTTCTTTTCGCATCCCAAAAGGATGATTGTTGTTATCAAACAGAGTGAGACTATCCATTTACTCATTTTTTCTCCTATTATGATTTGCTGTAAACAGGGCTATTTACATAATTTTGTTAACTTTTATGTTTATAAGATACTATATCTGAAGCCGGGAATGCAGAAAAAATTTCGATTATCTGAAATACCGTCAATATCTCAAGGACTACTATGAATTCCGTAAGGCTCTGGATTCGTATTTCTCATATGACTTGTCAATGTATAGATAACCTGTCTGTTTGCTTCATTGAAATTGATTTCAAGAATATCGTTGTCGATTTCGTACGATTCAAAATGATGCCGGTAGCATAAACTACCTTTTTACTATTCATGGTTCAAAGAATCTTGTATCAAACGATACACTCTCAAACAACCAACTGATTATTTCCCGTACACAAGTACCGAGTACTTCTGTTTCAATATTTGGATACGTATCGATGATTTGTTTCCACCTGAAGTATAATATACATTATTAATAGAAAGCAGTTCTGAGCATTTGGGTGTAACTTACTTCGATATCATTTTGAGTCAAATCCGACGCATTCAGATTAATATATTTAGATAAGAACGCGGGTGAAAAGGAGATTGAACATGAAAAGAATCATTTTAGTAGCTTTAAGTTATTTTAATATTGTAGGCTGTGCTTCATACAAACCTTATAAATCAATTGATACTAAAAATGTTACTGATAATCAACTTCAAAGGACTTTAGATAAAGCTGTAAATGAATTTAAACTGCCGGGACTTCAGGCTGGTGTTATTTTACCAAATGGTAAGATGATTTTAGCATCGAGTGGCACAGTTGATTTTGAGCGTAAGGAAGGATTGATAACTAATCAAAGTATTTTCAGAATTGGAAGTACAACAAAAATGTTTGTTGCTGCCTTAATAGGTCGGCTAATGGAAAAATGTCAGTTATCATATAATGACACTATTGATAAGTGGTTTCCTGATTTACCATATGCAAATACAATAACTATAAAAGAATTACTTAACCAGAATAGTGGAATAAGTGAAAATCTTTTTACAAATCCAATGATTTTATTGAAATCCGTTTTGTCCGATAAAAAACAATGGGATGCTCAAACGGTGGTGAATGAAATTATGAAAAATATGAAAGTCACACCTATTGGACAGAGATCTTTTGTTTATGCTAATAATAACTATTTGCTTTTAGGATTAATTGCTGAAAAAGTTGGCAAAGATAAGATTGCCAATCAGCTTGAGAATGAATTTTTCAAGCCATTAAAAATGAGGAACACCTATTTCCTTCCATATTTTAAGCAATTGCCCGCAGGACTTATTAGCGGTTATGATGAATATATACCGTTTGGACCACACATTATTCGACCATCAAATACATCATGGAGTACTCTTACTTTTTCTGCTGGTTCAATGGCTTCCACTTCAGAGGATTTATTGATTTGGCTTGATGCATTTTTTCATAATAAAGTACTGAAATCTGAAACTCTAAAGGTGAGTAGAAATTATATAAATGCACGTGACAATGGACGTGATAATAATATTGTCGGGTATGGATTAGGACTGGCTCAATATGAACTTAAAGACTACAAAATGGAAGGACACCCTGGTGGCGGATTTGGTGGAGAATGCTTTCCGTTTTATATACCAGAAATAGACGCATCAATCGTTATTTCATATAATTGGTCTAAAAAGGATAATCCTGCCGGGAAAATTCTTATGATGAGAATTATTGAACAAATTTTAAATGATTTAAATTGAAAAAACAAAGTCACCAATAACTTCATAATTGGTGATCCATATTTTTTCCATATTATATTGTTTTTATTACCATGTTATTTTATCATTTTAACAGGATAAGAACGTTACTGATTTTTTTGAAGGAAAACATTAGAAAACATTAGAAAACATTATGCAAGTAAAAAATCTAATAGCGGTTAATTCAATGATTCTAAATTGCACTATAATTATTGCATTTACTGCAATTCTGCATGCAAATAGTTATTACATTTCAAATGACGGTAATGACAATGCCGATGGAAAAACAGCTGTTACAGCCTGGAAATCTCTTGGAAAAGTAAATATACAGACCTTCTCTCCTGGTGATTCCATCCTGTTTCAAGCTGGCAACTGCTGGAGAGGGGAGATGTCCGTTTCCAGATCTGGCACGCCGGAAAAATGGATCTATTATGGCAGATATGGAGAGGGGAGCAATCCACAACTGCTTGGATCAGAAGCCGCTGGAACCTGGAGTCCTTCAGGAGTAAATAACATTTGGCAATCTGCGGGAACGTTTACCAATTATGGTGCCGATGGTTATGCGGGAAATATCTTTTTTTGCAAGGACAATTCGATACACTGGGGTGAATACCGCAACTATGCTGAAAACTTCTCTACATTAAAAAATCGTTATGACTGGACTATCGATAAAAAAACTTTGTATATCTACAGTGATACTGATCCAAATACTGCATACGACTGTGTGGAGGTTACGCAGAGAGACCGGGTTGTAGCAATGTCTAATTATAATGATAATCCAACCAATTATATTGAATGGGACGGTATCGATATTCATTTTTCAAAACGTCAGGGACTTTTTGCCGGGTATCCAGCTATCCGGGGGGCAACCGGTCTGATTTTCAGGAATATGGAAGTCAGCTATATTGGGGAACGAGGAAGCGGTAGTGCGTATGGATTAGCATTATGGCATTCCAATACACTAATCGAAAACTGTCGGTTTTCTGATTGCGGACGCAGGGCTGTATCTATTAACCTGTATGAGGATATGCCGCTAGGCAAGAACCGGGTGATACAGAATGTCATCGTCCGGAATAATGTGTTCAAGCGGGGATGGCATACGACATCACTGGACCTTTCCTGCCAGCTTACAACCACTGATACCATGAAAAATATCTATTTTTACGATAATATTATTGATGACAGTGACCATGACAGTATTCGATTGACATCAAATCAGATTTTCACTCAAAATGGCTCCGGGGTGTCATGGGTTGACAGTGTATTTATTGTAAATAACATTTTTGTTTATGCAACTGCACGGAATATTCTCCTCGAAAACGGGGGGCATTTCTTCATATGGAACAATACCATCGTAAGTCATAACCGAAATCTTACTAATAATCCGTGGAGTAATGTAGGACTGAATGGTATAAAAGAGGGAGATTTCCGCAATAATATAGTGTATGATGATTTACCTGATAACAGTATTGAAAACTGGGGTGTATTGATTAACAGTTCAAATGCAGCTACCTTTTCTCAAAAAGATTATAACCTGTATTATACTGCTTTCCCAAGTAATCACAGAGGATTCTCTGCGCATCGTATTAACAATTCTGGAAATATGGGATATTGGAATACGACTCAATGGAATTCATATGTTTCCAGCAATACACTGTTTGAACAGCATTCACCAGCACCTCATGATCCGAATTTTTTTAACTTTCAATCGATGGATTATCGGATTACAGATTCCTCCGCTGCCAGGGATGCAGGAACTGTTTTACCCGTCATAATTGCTACTGATCCTCTGGGCAGGAGAGATACGTTAACCAGGCATGATATAGTTGGACATCCACGAAGCGAAAGCGCACCTTCGATTGGCGCATACGAATGGGCGATAGTTTCAGCTTCACATGCAATACCACTAATTCAGAAAAGACAAGAAAAAATCACTGTATTTCCATATGCAGCGAACGGATTGCTGAAAATTGAAATTACTGCACCATCATTTACTTCATATGCAATAGAACTTTATGATTTGCAGGGGAAAAATGTTTTTAAAAAAACTCATGTATCACAAAAACGGTATACCATATCAGCTTATGCATTGGTATCACGTATGTATGTTATGAAACTGATTTTTAGCAATGGAAACGTTGTGGTACGGAAAGTCGTCATGGACAAAAAATCTCCCTCCCGCTTATAATGCGGACACTTTTCCCGGAGTACCCCATAGAAGACATAGTGTAGTTACAATACAATATATAAAAATACTCTGAATAGTTATTTTGACTCCGCTCCCATGGTACAGATATAGGCAAATTAAAAGCCATTTCGCTTCCACCTTCCATTCGGCTTAAATGCCGACATTTCGTTCACACTTGAGTTCATGCCTGCAAAAATAACATTAATCTAACGAAACATGTATCGAAATTTGTGATTTACTTTTTGCATTATTGAAAAATTTCCATAGTCATGTGCATGCGATTGTCTGTGAAGGAGTCTTTACAGAATCCGGACATTTCGTACATATTAGTGAAACCTGGAAACACCGTAGTACCAACTCCGGATGTCGCTGACCATGATTGGGAAAAACTGGAGCCGGAATCTGCGTATGTTAAAAAATGCCGGTTGAAGTGGGCTGCGCTGATAAAGGCTGTATACGAAGTTGATCCTCTCAAGTGTCCCAAGTGCGGTGGAACTATGAAGATCATC
>JBNKZD010000205.1:0-38346 GCA_050301235.1 Chitinispirillaceae bacterium
TGTTTTTGCCAATAGATTACAGTTTGTTCTTCCTGTTAGGAAAGATGTGTATGATCTCTACATTATGAGTCAGTGCCCTTATGGTCTTGAAGCACTACGGTCATTCATGAGCTTTCAGCAATCGTTTCCTTATATACAATATAATATACGATTTATAGGCACTGTTGATGCCGACAGCTCACTCAGATCGCTGCATGGTGAAAGTGAGGTCAAAGAGGAGATGTTATGGCTTGCTGTGAAGCGACTCTATCCCGGGAAATGGGCCGATTTTTTAAGAACTCGTTCACAACTCGATGCGCTTGAGTCATCAGTGTTTTCTGATCTGGGGATTCCACTGGATAGCATTGAACGGTGGGTTAAACTTAACGGGAATGCAGAGCTTGCCGGACAGTATCAGCGATCGATGCGATTGAATATCAATGCGTCACCTACAATGCATATCAACAACGCTCCTTATGAAGAAAAAATTAACAAAGTGTATCTGGCCCGAATGGAGTGCGATAAAAACAAAGCGAGTTTAAAATTCTGCGATTCTCTTCCGGAGTGTGTCGAAGATCGTGACTGTAAGATGGCAAAGAAAGTAGGGAAGTGTGATCAGGGTAATTGCAAATTCATTGATGCAGTACCATTTCCATTTATTGCTCTGGTGAATGATTCTCTCAAAGATCCGCTTCATTTGTCGGTTATTAAAACGACTGAGGAGCTGTTTCCTGGAGCTGATATTTCGATTGTCAGTATTTACAGTGATAGTGGGAAACAACTCTTAAAAAAATGGAACAATCCCCCTTTACCTTTTTTCAAATTTGGAAAAGAGGTACAACAGGCTTATAATTTTGACAAAATTGAAGATGGTGTTGTGCCTTTTGAATATGGGTTTACGTTCAAATCCGGTGTAATGAAGTATAACTATTTTCCATCAAGGATGCTGGCAGCAGGGGAGACAATTGTACTTTTAGAACCATTTTTCAGGGATATTGGATCGGTAATTACAATTCTGAATGATAAAGATTTTAATGGGAAGATTCAGATAAAACCAATACTGTTTTCCAATCCATCAGATGTGGAACCAGGGACTATCGAGATGTTTCGTCAGGATGAAGCATTCCGCTGGCTGAGTATTGCATCAATAGGTACAGATGCATTAAAAAAGTACCTGCTTCAGTATTCTCAGAACCCGGGAAATTCACAATGGCCTGCAAATGTAAGTCTTGCCGGAATAGACCCTGATACCATTTCTGCCTTGATGCAGCGTGAGAGGACAAAGCTGCTCTCCGTCTATTATTCTGATTTGTCAGAGCTTGGAATCGAAAATCCAATTTACATTTTACGGAATAACCGGGAGCTGATTTCGGTGAGGAGTAAAGAGGAGCTGGTGAGGGTTTTGGGGAAGTAAATTGATAGCTATTGATAATCACTAAGTAGAATTAAAGATTGTTTGCAAGCTTTTCTGCAGCTTCAATCGCACGAAGCAGACTTGTTGGTGATGCTTTACCTGTGCCGGCAATATCAAATGCGGTACCGTGACCTACCGATGTTCGTATTATTGGCAGCCCGATCGTGATATTCACTCCATTCTCGAAATCGCGCGATTTTAAAGCAACAAAACCGTGGTCATGAAGCATGGCAACGACACCATCAAATTCACCCTTGAATGAGCGCATAAAGATTGTGTCGGGGGGGTATGGCCCGGAAACATTTAACCCATGCTCCCTGGCTTTATTAATTGCCGGGGTGATATGCTCGATCTCTTCTGTACCGAACAGCCCATGTTCCCCTGCGTGAGGGTTTAATCCGCCAACAGCGATCCGTGGCTTTTTAATTCCAAGACCTCGCAGAGCATCATGCAGCAACCTGATTTTCTGAAATACGCGATCCTGCGTAATCAGATTGAGTGCATCACGTAAAGAACAATGTGTTGTGACGTGGGCTACGCACACTTTGTCGAGTAAAAACATCATTGCGAAATCTGATACGCCGGTCCGTGCGGCGAATATCTCGGTATGTCCGGGAAAGGTAACACCGGCCAGCTGAAGTGACTCTTTATTAATCGGGTTGGTGATAACGCCAGCAACCTTTTTTTCCAGTGCAAGGTCGATTGCTTTATTGATGTATGCATATGCGGCTTTACCGCATTGTTCGTTAATGGTTCCTATCGTAAACTTATTTGGATCAATTAAATGCATATCGAAAATGTTCAGTTTCCCAGGGATATATTCGTCAACATCGCTGATGCTGTTTATTTCTGGTTTCATATCGGTGTATGTTGCTGCATTTCGAAGAACTGAAACATCTCCAATAATAAGTATATCTGTTGAAATTCCCGAAAGCAGGGCTTTGATTGCGATTTCTGGGCCTACGCCAGCAGGATCTCCCATGGTGAGTGCAAAAAGTGGTTTTTTCATAATTTATTTAAACGCTAAACCTTAATAAAAAAGTTGCCGATAGATTAAATATGAACGAACTACAAAATAAAATGATGTCAAAAGCTATAGAGATGTATCAGGAGATACGTCCGTGCGGCGCGAAGGGTTCCTGGGGAGAGTGTTTTACAACAGAGGGTAATACAATTGTTTTCTGGTTCAATACCTCTGATGAAAGTACCCACGTGCTTACCGCAAAGATCCGATGAAAGTTCTTTTAACAGAAATCAGTTTCATGCAATAGTAAATAATGTACTATCATACTCCGCTTGGCAATTTTACTGTTTTTTCCTTAAAATACTTGCGATATCACCGATACCCTGTTCCTGTGTAACTGATGCAGCCCGGTTTTCCCGCTGGATCTTTTCATAAATCTCTTCACGATTGACAGAAACATTCTTTGGCGCATCAATTCCAAGCTTCACATGTTTACCATCAAGATCGACAATTCGTATAGTGATTGAGTCTCCGATACGAATGGATTCACCTAATTTTCGTGTAAGAACAAGCATTGCTATTTCTTTCTTAGAATTGGTTCCTGTGTACTGTACCGATCATCATCAACGATAATCTGTTTCCCGATTTTTTTAATTTTATTAATTACAATCGGACCAATAAAGTTGGCTGTAGAATTCATCGGATTTTCATTGATAGTGACAATCACATACAAAAGTATATCTTCCGGTTTTTGAATGCTGAGGACGTCCAGTTGCTCTTTTACCATATTTGGTGAGTAGTCCGGCTGAATCAGCAAGGGATTTATTACTGCAAAACGAAGTTTTGTTCCATCAACACACACCAGCCAGTCAAATGGAGCATATTCCGGATTTGAAATAATGGCGAATTGTCTGTTTTGCTCAAAACCAGGTATTCCTGATGGGAATGTGATAACATCATCTTTTGAATAGATGAGATTCTTGTAAAAATCACCCATAATGTAACTGCTCCCCAAGAGGGTTAAAGTGTATAGGTAAAAATCGTTTATACCCCAAAGATTGTCAAATCAAGAATTATACTATTAATGGCTCCGGTTGTGAAGAGGGGAGAGGTCCACAACCGGAAAAAAAGTAAAAATATATCATTGAAGAAGGCTGAGCACATTTTGTGGAATCTGGTTCGCCTGTGCTAACATTGATGTTGAAGACTGGGACAGTATCTGATTTCGGGTAAATACCGATGTTTCAAAGGCAAAATCTGCATCACGAATCACTGATTCAGCGGCCTGCATATTCTGCTCCTGGTTCTCCTGGTTGGTGAGTGCATGTTCGAGACGATTGGTGAGTGCACCGAGATCGGCTCTGAGTGCATTTATGCTGGTTAACGCTACATCACAGTCAGAAATTGCTGCAGTTGCACCAACTTGTGTGGTGACATCTGTTGTTGAAAGTCCAAGTGCATTTACACTCGTTGCTGTGATCTGATATTGAATTGTGTCAGTGTTTGCCTGATTGTTTGGGCCAATATGGAATATACCACCCGGGGCTGTTCCCCATGGGGCTGCGCCATTCAGCAGTGTCTGGCTGTTATATTGGGTACCATCGACAATACGGTCTACCTCGTCTTTGAGCTGGTCGATTTCAATCTGAACATAGCCTCGTTCCACTGATGTAAGTGTGTCACTTGCAGATTGTATTGATAACTCACGAACCCGCTGTACCATTGATTCAACTTCGATCAGGGCACCTTCAGCAATATTGAGAAGCGAAATACCATCCTGGATATTCCGGGCACCCATATTCAACCCACGTACCTGCGTACGCAGCTGTTCCGACACGCTGAGACCGGCAGCATCATCCGATGCGCGGTTGATACGCAAACCGGTTGATAAGCGTTCAAGAGACTTCTGGAGATTTCTGTCAACACTGCGAAGTGCATTACCGGTAATCATTGCCGGTACATTGTGATTGATACGAGGCATAGTACCCTCCCTTTACATTGTGCTTCCGTGCAGCCGGTCCTGGCCGAACTGCCTTCCCTGAGTCTTCCTGACCA
Source organism: Chitinispirillaceae bacterium (assembly GCA_050301235.1). Lineage (GTDB taxonomy): Bacteria > Fibrobacterota > Chitinivibrionia > Chitinivibrionales > Chitinispirillaceae > JAFGIN01. Next base: position 4,413 of record JBNKZD010000205.1, read on the forward strand.
TGCTCGCTTCCTTGCTGTTTGCATATGTTTGCAATTGCTGTGCCATATTTTTTTGTTGTTTATTTGTCATTTTTCATCATTTTTTAAGGTTAACAATTCTTCTCAGGAAAAAAATTCCTGGTACTAGAGAAAATTCGCCAGTGATGGCTGTATAATTTTTGCAGCTGACTGTAAGGCTGCATTGTAAACATTTTGCGTAACCATGAATTTACTGATTGTTTCTGCCATTTCAGCATCTTCCAGCTGTGATTGTAGAGAAACAGTTTCGGAATACTGATTCTCATTTCGGGACAGTGTCGTTTCGAGCCGGTTGATGCGTGCACCATTCTTACTTTGAGCCGATAGTACCGAATTGAACACGGTATCGATTTCGGTAATTGCTGTTTCGATTCCTGAATTGTTGTTTCTTAATAAATTTTGTCCGAACCGCAGTAATGAACCGATCAGTGTGATGCCACTGGCATTATCTGTCAGCAACTCTTCAGCTGAAATATTTATCTGCATTTCAGTATTACTTTCGATTTCACGCGAAACAATACCATTACTTGAAACCGACTGCCCATAGATATCGGTACCAACAGTCAAATATTCAAAGTTAAGATTCAGCTGACTGATATCATAATTGGGGCCGCCAGGTGATCCATCCAGAAGAAGTGCAGGATTTAGTATTGTCAAAGTACCGGCTTCATAGTCAACCTGGTAATCAACGTTTTCAATAAAATTGGCACCTGCAACCTGTATATCAAAGGAACCAGGGATAATACTGGTTATCGGTGAATTATCGAAAGCATTTCGTATCTGGACTGTATCACCAACTGCAACCGGAGGTCCCGCATCAAAATATGCCATTTTGAAATTGAGATAATCACTGACAGTTGAGGAGGCAGATGTTTGCAGCTGATATGGAGGAATTTTAGTTTGTGTTCCATTAAAAATGTAATCCCCTTTGTATTGTGTATTAACAAGAGCGACACATTGTTTGAAAAGCTGCGCAACTTCATCATTGATATACGATCTTTCATCGACACCGAGGGTGTCTGACGCAGCTTCAATAGAAAGTTCCCTGACACGCTGTAATAGTGTATTCATGCTTTCCATCGCAGTTTCTGTTACACCCATGAACGCAAGCCCATCATTGATATTCTTCTTAAATTGCTGCAATTCTGTTGATTTAGTCTGCAATTTCAGAGTGTTGGCTACATCGACCGGATCATCAGAAGGGCGATGGAGTCGTTTCCCTGTTGACATCTGGTTCTGAAGGGATGCCAGATCGCTGTAACGATCGTTAATAACGTAGAGCATATTGCGGTGAAGTTCTTGTGTGGTAATTCGCATAATAGTCCTCTATGTATAGTTTCTGATTTTTTACATATTCATAAGTACATCTAACATCTCACTGGTTGTTGAAATCAACCGTGCTGCTGCCTGATATGTATGTTGATATTTTATCAGATCAGCCATCTCTTCATCGAGTGATACACCTGCAATGGAATCCTGATGTGCTTCGTATTGGGAAATGAGATACTCGCGGGTTTTCAGGTTCGAATCGGCTTCGTTTCGACTCAGACCTAAGTTTCCGATGACTGAACTGTAAAATTCAGTATATGTCGTTGTACCATTTCCAAGAATATCAGGATTCATTGTAAGGTCGCTGCGTAAACCTGCGATCGCGACCGCATTAGCGTTGCTACCAGGACCTGAAAATCCTGTTGTACGATATTGAAAGTCAATGGTGATGTCTGCAGATTCAAGCGCCGGATCGTTATTTAATAATTGGAATGTGCCATCAATGTAATTTATATAGTACTCATCATCATTCAATACCCGGGTTGGTGTACGTACCAGGACCGTACCCACAATGATATTGGTAGCGTTGACAAGAGGTATAGCGGCGGGGTCACGGAACAGCTGGACCGGAGGATCGGCGAAATCATGGTTCCCTGCTGTAGAGATATTCTGTACTGCCAGATTTGCTTCACCACCTGATGCTGCGGCGACATTTCGCAGATTAGATAAAATTGATGCACTTAGTGCAATATCTGATGCTCCGGTTGTGTCCTGATCAAAGAATGAAATTCCACTGATACCATCGAGGGAAAAACCCTGTTCATGAAGTTCATTTACACTCGAAACAATTGCTCTGGCAAGCTCATCAAGCTTTGTCTGATACTGAGGGATAATAGCATCGCGGCTTTCAAAAAGTCCTGCAATCTGCCCACTTTGAGGGTTATAGGGACGTTTTGAGTTTGCAAGTCGTAAACTGACTTCGGTGATCGTTGAGTTATCAGGCAGGCGTACCGAACCTGTTGATGTTTCAAGTTCCTGAAGGCCCACAGGCGAAACAAGAATGTTACCATCAGAGGTAATAGTAAGTTGACCCTGTTCATTCTCTACAGTTGTAATATCGATCAATTTTGAGAGCTCTTTAAGAATGAGATCACGACGGTCTCTGCTGTCATTTGCATTCTGATTGCCAATTTCAACAGTACCGATTTCGGAATTCAGGTTGAATATTTCTTTACAAATCTCATTAACTTTATTCATGCGTTGAATGATTTCATCATTTCGTGTCTGGCGCAAATTGGTCAATTCTCCAGCCACATTATGAAAGACATCACTGAGGATCTCGGCGTTAGTTTTTACCATGGTACGGGCGCTGAGATCTGCTGGATTGTCGGCAAGGTTTTGCCAGCTGTCAAAAAACTGATCGATATAGGTCACAAGTCCTGTTTCGCTTGGCTCAGAAAAAATATTTTCAATCGATTCAAGTGTCGTTGATATCTCATCGTAGGTGCCAACTTCCTGATTCTGACGGCGGATCTGCTCATCAATAAAAGAATTGCGCACCCGTTCTATGGTGACAATATCAACACCCATTCCGACTTGTCCGTAAATACCGTCATCCCGATAGTCGGTACGGAGATTGAGCCGTTTGCGGGAGTATCCTTCAACATCTGCATTCGCGATGTTCTGTCCGGTGATATCCATTGCGAGCTGTGATGCGAAAAGTCCACGGCTGCCGATATGAAGTGTTGAGAACAGTCCCATTATTTACCGCCTATATTACATTATTATAAAAAATAAACTCATTTCGTTTCTGAGCAGGAATTTTTCCCTGATTACTGTAGGATGCAGCAACTTTTGGTGGCTGAGTAAAATAAGTCAATGTTTTTCCTATAATTCTGTCAGCTTCCTCGAGTAAAATTCTGTTTGAGGTGTTTATTGATGTTAATTCATTTATAATCGATTTTAACGACGAGTGAATCTGCTGCAAACGTTTTTTCCATGATTGTGGAAGTAAATCGATAATGTTGCTTAATTTTATAGATTTCATTGTAAGATTAAGCTGGCTTGATAGAGATTCGCAACATTCCTGTCGGGAATTTTCAAGACGTTCTATTGAGCAGATATGCTCATCCTGTTCAAGTGTTTTCTTTCTGATCAGTTCAAGGTCGTTTTCTTTGATTGCAGAATTGAACTCTCTTGCGACAGTCAGGAGGGAGTAGTGAATGTCAATTTCCTGTTTCATGATCGATTCAAGCTCTTCAAGATTCTTTTCCATAATTATTTCCTCTCATTATCAGATAACAGCTGTCTATATCTCTGTACATCCCTGACATAATCCTGTGTTTCACGATAAGGTGGAACACCGTTATATCTTTCTACTGCTGATGGACCGGCGTTATATGATGCAAGCGCCAGAGTCACATTCCCATTGAATCTTTTTAACATTTCTGCAAGGTATTTTGTTCCTCCGATGATATTTTCTTCTGGCGAAAAACTGTTGGAAACTCCCAGTGCAAGTGCTGTGGAATCCATAAGCTGCATCAATCCCTTTGCTCCGGCTGGAGAAACAGCATTCTGATTTCCTCTTGATTCTTTTACAATGACAGCTTTTATAAGATTGCTATCGACATTGAATGCTTTACCTGCAGTTTCTATCAGTGAAGACCACTTTTCGACTTTATTATTAAGGAATTCTACTGACAGTTCTGATGGTGTGCTGCTGCCGGAAATAAATTCTGCGAAGCGTTGTGAATTCAGGCTGTTTTTAATTGATGATAATGCTGAGAAATCAGAAGCATTTTCGGTTGCTTCAAGCTGCTTTACAATAAGGTCGCTGAATGATTTCAATGAATGAGCACTGATCTGTTCAGCGTATTTTTCATCCAGCATTTCGGTATAAAGTTTCTGGCCAAAACTCTGCGGCATGAAATCGTTTTCAAATGATCCTTTACGCATCTCTTTGATCATCATTGTGACAAAAAGCGATCCAAACTCCTCTGCGGTCTTACGAATAAGATGTGCACGGGAATCATCAGGGGTAGAAATCGTTGTAAGAGATGTTTTCGATATCATACAAAAATCCTTTTGTTGTCTCCTCAATATGCAATAAAAATGCCAATGTCATTACATTTACGTATGAATCTAATAAAAATCTGAATTGTCATATTGTCAGAAGATTGTACTTCATGTAATAAGTAATTGATTTGAATCTAAATATGGATTTTTTACAAAGGAATCGATGAGATTAGAGGCACCGGAGCAAAGTTGCCGGACTGGTTTGTATTGTAATGAATTTTAAGAAGTTGGGTAGTAAGATGTCCGGTTTCCGGGAAAATTTTGCCGAGTGACTCAGATCAGTAAAAAATCCGGTTTTCAGTCTTTTCCTTTTTTACTGCGCGTATTGCAGTACTGTCTTTGGTTAGCGAAGGGGGAAGTTGTCCGGTGAGTGAAAAGTACTCTGAATCGTTGATCGTTTTGTGGAGATAGAGGTTTTGTCCTATCATTGCAACTCTTTTTCCTATATAACCTGTTTTGTGGTGAGGAGTCAGTTTCGTGGGCATCGAAAGGACTGCCGCAAGGCGGGCTGCTTCTGAACGGGTGAGATTCTGACAGCTTTTTTTATAATAAAACTGTGATGCTGCTTCACAACCAAAAATGTTTTTTCCCCACTGAGCATAATTGAGGTACAACTCAAGGATTCTGTTTTTACCTAAAAAATGCTCCAACATCAGCGAATAAAGCAGTTCTGCATATTTTCTGTCGTAGGTCCTTTCTGTGCTTAGAAAAAGGTTTTTTGCAAGCTGCTGCGTAATAGTGCTTCCACCATGGCTGTTTTCTCCCTGTAAACGATTGTGTTCCATTGCGTTAAGGATTGATTCGATGTCGATACCCGGGTGAAGATAGAAACCATCATCTTCAGCTGCAAGTACCGAATTAACCAGATATGGGGAGATTGAATCTAGTTGTATGAATGTTTGTATGAGGGAGTCTCCATGAAATGAAGTGTCAGCTTGCAGACGTTCAAAGTACCTCTTCATCATAGATGTCTGCTTTGGATTATTTTTCACAAAATAACGCACCTCATCAACCGGTTTTTTAACATATTTGTAAATAGTAATGCCGGCAAAGGTGAGTGCTATAGAAACCACTATTGCGTATGTTACAAGTACTGTCTTAATAATTGTATAAACGATTTTTAAAACTAATAACGCTATTTTGCCAGTTTTTTTGAGTATTTCGTTTTTATCTACAATCATATTCCATTTGCTTTCAAATTGAATATAATTTTCGGTACCTGCTTGTAATAAAAAAGATGATGTGTTACTCTCTGGGCAGGTATAACCGTCTTGCGGTGCTGATAAATCAAACGTATATTATGCCAGAATCTTTAGAAATGTAAGGATTCTGGCATTTTATTTTTTGATAACCTATTAATTCAGATAATCAGGAATACAATGAGAGAAAAACAGATCGCTGTTCTGGGGTGCAGTGGTTTCATTGGATCGCATATTCTTCGTTATCTGCTCAAAAATACCGATTACTGTATAACTGGTATAGATGTAACTCACGCTCGGATTCAAGATCTCCTGAATCATCCACGATTATCGTTTATTGATGCAGATATTTATAGTGATCAATCGATTCTCCGAGAGACAATTTCCCACTGCCCGACAGTGATCTCTCTTGCAGCTCTGTGTAATCCTTCCTTATATATAGAAACACCTGTGGAAGTGATAGAGAGTAATTACGTTAAACCATACCAGATGCTCAGTCTTTGTGCAGAGTGTGGGACCTGGCTTATACACTTTTCCACATGTGAGGTGTACGGAAAATCGAAGGATGTATTATTGGGTGATGTTTCTGCTGGATCTGGCAGAGATCCGGACATTTTTAATGAAGATCGCACTCAGATGATCGTTGGGCCAGTTCAGGCTCAGCGATGGTGTTATGCTGTTGCCAAACAACTCTATGAACGAACGTTGTATGCCTGGGGAATTCAAAAAGGGCTTAAATACACAATTATTCGACCATTCAATTTCATTGGACCACAGATGGATTATATTCCGGGGGTTGATGGAGATGGGGTGCCTCGGGTGATAGCATGTTTCATGAAAGCACTAATGTCAAAAGCACCGCTGAAACTGGTTGATGGAGGTGCCAGCAGAAGGTGTTTTACCTTTATTGATGATGCAGTCGATGCGGTTGCTGCGATACTCAGAAATCCTGAATTGTCAACAAATCAGATTTTCAATATCGGGAACCCCTCCAACGAGATTACCATAAAAGAATTAGCACATCTGATGATCACACTTTATAATGAGTTAACATCTTCTACTATGAATAAACAGACTGTCGAGATTGTCTCTTCCCGGGAATTTTATGGTGAAGGGTATGAAGATTCAGACCGGAGAATTCCCGATATTAGTAAAGCGATGAAACTTCTTAACTGGTCCCCTGAGGTCAATCTTGAGACTGCACTTCGAAAAACAATTCAGTCCTATATTACACAGTATGGTCAAAGCGGTAGTGTATGATGATATCTGTTTTTATTCCCGCTTACAATGCATCAGAACATTTGGAAACGCTGATCAGCAGGTTTCCTGAAACACTTATACCACTATTGAAAAATGTGTATATTGTCAATGATGGGTCAGCTGATACAACCGGCAGTGTCATTGAAAATCTTGCAAAAAAAAATACATACATCGTTCCTGTACATTTTCAAGCCAATCGGGGATATGGAAATACGGTTAGAGCGGGGTTGAAACGATGTCGGGCTGATGGGTGTGAATATGCAGTCTGCGTTCATGCCGATGAACAGTATCCACCGGAAGTCATTGTCGATTTTGTTAATAAAATGCGTACTCAGAGTATAGATATTCTTCAGGGATCTAGAATCGCTTCAGGAACAGCATTGAGTGGTGGCATGCCGTTGTATAAATTTATTGCGGGTAAACTATTGACTGTTCTTGAAAATGTCGTACTTGGATGTAAATTGACCGATTATCACAGCGGCATGCTCTTTTACAGCAGGCGTGCTCTGTCGATGATCGATTTTGACAAACTGAGTACCAGTTTTGATTTTGATCTTGAGGTACTTGCTGCAGCAAAGTCGTGTGGGTTGCACATCGCGGAACAGCCGATTCCCACAAGGTATGCATCAGAGAAATCCTATCTCAATCCTGTAACTTACGGAATGAGGGTGCTGAGGGTTCTGTTTCGCTATGCGACCGGATATTACAAATGATGTGTAAATGAGAAAGGTAGAAAATGAGTAGGGTTAATGTTAGTACTAAGTACATACGTATCACTATTTACATAGTATTGTTATTAATTGGATGCTGTTTTATTTACTGCAAAGAGAAACCACAGTCAGAATCATCTGGTGCAGGAAGCAGCATAGAAAAAACAATTATAGATTCAAATGGTAATGAGCCTCAAAACCTCAGTCTCGAAGTACAGTTACGTCTGTTGATGCATGAAACCGATTCAATCACACCATTGTCAAAAGGTATTCATGCTGTGGATTCACAGATCTCTATGGAAACAGAGATAACCAGGCTTTCTGCATCTCTGTTTATGGAAAGCGATCCCGGGAAAATATTTGAGGCAATTGCAGCACTGCTTTTCGACAAACTGAAGATCACTTTTGAAAAAAATGAAAACGATCTTGATGCAATATTTCCCAACAGAATTATTCTAAGCAGAAGGGGAACATGTCTAGGCATTTCGCTGCTGGTTCTTCATATCGGTGAAAAGCTGGGCGTTCCGCTTCATGGAGTACTTGTTCCCGGTCATTTCTTTGTGCGCTTTGATGACGGAACGGTAAAAAGGAATTTTGAACCATTGCGACATGGAGAGAACATGTCTGAGCAGTGGTACCGTCAGAAGTGGCCGACAAACGATACTACACGATATTCCTTGCGCAACTATACTAAAAAAGAGGTAATCGGAGTGGTCTGTTATGCAATTGGTAATAGCATGATGTCGCAGGGAAAATATGCTGAAGCAGTACATTTTTTTGCGAAGGCAAGTGGCAAAATTCCAGAGTTTACTGAAGTCGCCGGGAATGAAGCTGTGGCATATGATAAAATGGGGGAGACCGGGAAGGCGTTAACTATCCTGGGTGAATTGGTAAAAAAGAAGCCATCGCTGGATCGGATACACTCCAGATATGCTCCGCTGCTCCTGAAATGCAAAAGGTATGGCGATGCTGAGGCTGAATATATCCTGGCCCTAAATGAGGAGCCTCAAAAACCTGACCTTCTCTATGGCTATGCAATGACACTTTTTATGTTGAAAAAATGTGAAGACGCATCAGAAACTGCTTCAAGAGCTCTATATATTCAACCTGATTATGCAGTTGCCAGTCAGCTGAAAATGCAGATTTTACAACAATGCAGGCAATAGGGGGCAAATGGATCCCCTTTTGATGAAATCTGGATACCGTAGCTTTAAGGAATTTTATAATATCCCAAATATACCAGTTAAAAATAAATTATTTTAACAATTAAAGAAGGTACACTGTTCGTACTTATGTGTATGATATTAACATAACTTTAATTTTTTACTATTCTGTTTGAGGTGATGTACATAAAATGACTATCGTAATTCCAAGTGATTATCACGCTAGAAATGCTCTTGAAAAAGGACGAGTACTCTGTATCTCGCAGGAGGAAGCAGTCCGGGAGGATATTCGTGCTCTTCGAATTGGAATTTTAAATATAATGCCCAAAGCTGAATCCTACGAGTTCAGCCTTTTGCATCCGCTGGGTAGATCAATTATGCAGATTGAACCAGTCTGGTTGCGCCTTAAAACGCACAAATATCAGAGCAGTGATCAATCTCATCTGGACCGCATGTATATCCCATTTGAGGAAGCTGTTGATAAGAAGCATCTTGATGGGTTGATAGTGACAGGGGCACCAGTCGAAGAGATACCTTTTGAGGAAGTGGTTTACTGGGAAGAGGTTAAGCGGATACTCAAATATGCACGTCAGAATATCGCTTCAACGGTGGGGATCTGTTGGGGTGGTCTGGCACTTGCCAAGTATCTGGGAATCGACAAGGTTATTCATCCGAAGAAAGTTTTTGGGGTGTACGAAACTGTCAATCTTGACCGTGAACATCCGATCACCGGTGAAATGGATGACCAGTTCTACTGTGCACAGAGCCGTCATGCAGGCATACCCGACGATATTCTCGAACAGGAACGGGATAAAGGTAATATTCATCTTCTGGCGTATGCAAAGGATGCCGGGTATATGATATTTGAGAGTACCGATCAGCGGTTTTTGATTCACCTTGGTCACCCCGAGTATGAACCTCGAAGACTGATCGAGGAGTATGAGAGAGACAAGGCAAAAGGGCGTGGTGATGTTGAGCCTCCCAAAAATGTAGATCTTAATAATCCGGTAAATACCTGGAGGTCTCATCGTACAGAGTTCTTTTCGCAGTGGATCAAATATGTTCATGAATCAACATCATACTAAAAGGTGAGAAGTTTTATAATGGATCTCAATGAATGGATGAATACCAGGCTGCATGGAGTTGTTGACTCTCTTCAGAAAGACATTCAATCGTCATTTGATGTAGAGGCTGAAGATGGATTGGATCTTGCCGGTCGTAATGAAATTTATGGTATTTTAGATGATCTGCTGGGTGTACTGTTTCCCGGTTGTTTCAGTAAGGAAAAAATATCCCGCAATGAGATCAATTTTTATCTTTCTGATATTCTGCGGCATATCAGTTTCCGTTTAGGCAAACATATTCGTGAAGTGTTCCGCTATCGTTGCAAAAAGGACAATTGCACAAGCTGCAACTGTGATGAACGGGCTGCAGATGCTCTTGTCAATATTGTAGAATCACTTCCGGAGATTCGACGGGTATTGATGACCGATATTCATGCAGCATTTGATGGTGACCCTGCGGCAAAATATCTCGATGAGATTATTCTCAGTTATCCATGTGTTGAAGCGATCGCAACTTATAGAATTGCTCACAAGCTGTATACTCTTGAGGTGCCAATTATTCCGCGGATTTTATCGGAACGTGCACATTCTCAAACCGGAATAGACATTCATCCGGGGGCTCAGATTGGCTCTGGATTTTTCATCGATCATGGAACGGGTGTTGTCATTGGGGAGACATGCAGAATCGGAAAGAATGTCAAACTCTATCAGGGTGTAACCTTGGGAGCTATTTCACCCTTTGACAAAGAAGGGGTACCACGAAAAGGTGAAAAGCGCCATCCTGATATAGAAGATAATGTAATCATTTACGCAAATGCCACTATTTTAGGTGGGCATACGGTGATTGGTGAGGGATCGGTTATCGGTGGTAATACCTGGATTACACGGTCAGTGCCACCTGGTTCACAGGTATTTATCCGGTCTCGAGAAAATGGGGAGACTATGCAGGAGGCACAGCGCAGGGTGGCTAAACCTGTGGACAATGGATTGAAGACAGAAGTTGAACGCAGAGGTTGAGAGGAGCGGCAGGCAGTAGACAGTGGACTGTGGACGGAAGACAGTAGGCAGTAGTCGGTGGACGGTGGACGGAAAATAGAATTATGGTTACGATTGTACTTAATGGTAAAAAAGATGAGCTTCAGGAATCGGTGCTGATTTCGGAGTATCTTATGGAGCGAAATATCAATCCGGATCATGTCGTTATCGAGATTAACAGAACTATAATAGATAAAAAAGAGTTTTCAAACCTGAGAATTGTCGAGGGAGACAACATTGAAATATTGCGGTTTGTCGGGGGAGGGTGATCCATGCAGGATGAACTGATCATTGCAGGGGTGCATTTACAATCCCGGCTCATTACCGGTTCGGGAAAATATCATGATGATTCGATTATCAAAGATGTTCTAGAAGCTGCTGAATGTGATATCATTACAGTTGCAGTTCGTCGTGTCGACTTTGAACATCCGACAGAAAGCGTCTTAAACCATGTACCCAGCGGGAAAATTTTACTTCCCAATACTTCAGGTGCACGAAATGCCGAAGAAGCAGTCCGGATTGCACGACTTGCAAAAGCAATGGGCTGTGGACCGTGGATTAAAATCGAGGTTATCAACGATCAGAAATATCTTTATCCCGACAATGAAGAAACAATTCTTGCAACCAGAACGCTTGCAAAAGAAGGGTTCATTGTTTTACCCTATATGTTCCCCGATCTGATTGCAGCGCGCAAAATGGTTGATGCCGGTGCAGCTGCTGTAATGCCACTTGCAGCTCCAATCGGAAGCAATAAAGGTCTTCAGATGAGTGAGATGATCGCGACTTTGATTCAGGAGATATCGGTTCCGATAATTGTTGATGCTGGTATTGGTAAACCATCACATGCTGCAGAAGCAATGGAGATGGGGGCTTCTGCAGTACTGCTCAATACTGCAATAGCCAGCAGTAATGATCCGGTGCAGATGGCCAGAGCATTCAAATATGCCGTAATGGCCGGAAGAACCGCATTTCTGGCTGGACTTGGTCCGGTTAGTTCAATGGGGGTAGCATCTTCCCCTTTGACCGGCTTCCTTGATAGTTAGTGTATGTCAGTAATCCAATTTTTACAGGAGCATACCCTCAATTCAATCTCTAAAGAGGTCACCAGGGATAAGATTGTTTCTATTCTGTCAAAAGATATCCTTTCCATAGATGATTTTTACCATCTGCTTTCCCCGGTTGCATCCGGGTTACTTGAAGAGATGGCTCAAAAAGCCAGTTTAGTAACAAGGAAACATTTCGGAAATTCGGTCTTTCTTTTTACACCACTTTACATTTCCAATGTTTGTGATAACCGATGTCCTTACTGCTCTTTCGCAAAGCAGCACTCAATTGTCAGAAATCATCTTTCATTAGAAGAAATTGAACTGGAAGCAGCATGTATTGCACAGGCCGGGATAAGGCATGTTCTCGTTCTTACAGGTGAATCAAGGCGAGCTGCATCTCCGGAATATTTGCGTTCTGCGATCGAGGTGCTTCGAAAAACCTTTTCATCAATTTCTCTCGAAGTATATTCGCTAACCAGCGATGAGTATAAATTTTTAATCGAAGCCGGGGTAGACGGACTTACAATTTACCAGGAAACGTATAGTCGTGAGCTGTATAAAAAGCTTCATGCCGGGGGACCAAAAGAGGATTATGATTTCAGGATTACCACGCCGGAACGGGCTGCTGAAGTGGGAATCAGAAGTGCTACTGTTGGGGCACTATATGGCTTGTTCGACTGGCGCACTGAAGCCTTTATAAGCGGGTTGCACGCTTATTATCTGCAGCGTACGTATCCATCACTTGAAGTCTCAGTTTCATTTCCCCGTTTACGACCACAGGCTGGCGAGTACTCTTCTGAGTATCTTGTTACTGACCGTCAATTTGTACAGATGCTTGCTGCCATGCGCCTCTTTTTACCATCGGTGGGTATTACACTTTCTACTCGGGAATCGGAACAGTTCAGAAATGCGGTACTTCCAATCGGTATAACAAAAATATCGGCAGGTGTATCGACATCTGTAGGTGGCAGGGCTGGGGGACATTCCACTTCTCAGTTTGAAATCGCCGACAGCCGCAGTGTCGCACAGGTGAAATCTGATCTTCTGAAGCTTGGATTCCAGCCTGTTATGCATGACTGGAATCGCAATTACCTCAAATTTTAATACCGATAATGCTCAGGCTTATAAGGCCCTTCAACCGGTACACCAATGTAGTCAGCTTGCTTTTTGGTTAATGTGGTCAACTTGGCACCAAGCTTGGACAGGTGTAATCTGGCAACTTCTTCGTCAAGATTCTTCGGGAGACGATAGACACCCACTTTGTAGGTTTCTTTGTTTTTCCACAGATCGATCTGTGCAAGCGTCTGGTTGGTGAATGAACTTGACATAACAAAAGATGGATGTCCGGTTGCGCATCCGAGGTTAACCAGACGGCCCTCAGCCAGAAGGTAAATGCAGTGACCATCAGGAAAAATATACTTGTCAACCTGCGGTTTGATATTTACTCTTTTTATACCAGGATAGTTGTTGAGCTTTTCAACCTGAATTTCATTATCAAAATGACCGATATTGCAGACGATTGCCTGATCTTTCATCTTTGCCATGTGTTCAACGGTAATGATTTCGCAGTTACCGGTTGTTGTCACGTAAATGTCGGCATAGGGGAGAGCATCTTCAATTGTGGTGACAGTGTATCCTGCCATACATGCCTGAAGAGCACAGATCGGGTCAATCTCGGTAACCTGAACTCGTGCTTTCTGGCCCGCGAGAGAATCAGCAGAACCTTTACCAACATCACCGAAACCACAGATAAGAGCGATTTTACCTGCAAGCATGACATCCATCGCCCGCATGATCCCATCAACCAGCGAATGGCGGCAACCGTAAATGTTGTCGAATTTTGATTTGGTAACTGAATCATTGACATTAATAGCCGGGACAAGCAGTTTTCCAGCCTGTTGCATCTGGTATAAGCGGTGAACTCCGGTTGTGGTCTCTTCAGAAACACCTTTCCATTCGGCAACGACCTTATGCCAGTGCTTTGGATCCTTTTCATAAACAGTGCGTAAAAGATTTTTAATAACAGATTCTTCATGACTCTCCGATGGTGTATCGATCCAGCGGTCGCCATTTTCAAGCTCGTACCCTTTGTGGATAAGCAGCGTTGCATCACCACCATCATCAACGATAAGTTCCGGACCCTTATTACCCGGGAATTTCAATGCCTGAAATGTACATGCCCAGTATTCTTCAAGATCTTCACCCTTCCATGCAAATACTGGAATGCCTGCTTTGGCAATTGCTGCTGCAGCATGATCCTGAGTTGAAAATATATTGCAGGATGCCCATCGGACTGTTGCACCAAGTTTTACGAGTGTTTCAATAAGAGCGGCTGTCTGTATGGTCATATGCAGAGAACCGGAGATACGTACACCTTCAAGTGGCTTTGCTGCGCCATATTTCTCACGGATAGCTATAAGTCCTGGCATCTCCTGTTCGGCGATATCAAGTTCTTTGCGGCCCCAGTCGGCAAGCTGCATATCGGCTACAAGATAGGGTAAATCAGCCCAGATATCAATATGTCGTGACATCGAAAACTCCTGATAGTGAAATAGTTTAATAATATAAGAGCGATCAAAATATACTATAATGAAAACTGAAATAGAGGATTTAAACCTTCAGAAGAAGAGAAAAATATTTGAACTTTTGAACTCCTGTGGCAGGAGTGTCGAGGTGGGAGTCTATAGTGGAATAACCTCATGAACCCTGAACTTTGAACTCTGAACTTTGAACTCAATAATCTAAATCTGTATGCGCCGGATCACGGAATGACAGCCACGCATCCTCTGATTTGAGTTCTGATATAGTGACAAAGTGATAACCGCGATTTTCGAGACTATCCAGCAGTGCAGGAAGCACACTGATTGTATTTTGCATCATCCGATCTTTTTTAGTGTTTAGTCTGTCATGAAATAAGATGATGGTGCCTGGTTTAATATTATTCAGAACCGTGTGCTGGATTGATTGAGGAGGTGCATTTGTCCAATCTTTCGTATCGACATTCCAGAGAACGACCGACATATCCAGGTCATTACATGTGTGTACCATCCAGGGATTTGTCCATCCGCGGGGCGGTCTGAAAAGATAGGTGCTTTTATGAATGATTCGTTCGATTACAGTGTTGGTTCGCTTGAGTTCTTCAGTGAGTTTGCCTGGCATTTCAACGGTGGAGCCGAATGAGTGGGAGTAGGTGTGATTGCCGATCTCATGACCATCCAGATCGATGCGGCGAACAACATCAGGATTCGCTTCTGCATTTTTTCCTATGAGAAAAAAGGTCGCCTTTGCATTATGACTTTTTAAAATTGAAAGAATGGTATCGGTTCCGATTCCCGGACCATCATCGAATGTCAGGGCAATCGATTTTGCCGAATTCGTCTTAATTATGGTTTTTCCCAGTAATTGACTTGTTGGTTTCTGAATCATCCATCCGAAGAAAAGAACAAACAGAAAAGTCATAATGGAGGGCATTGCGAGGGAACTTTTTAACGAAGTCACCGAATTCAGACGGTAATCTTTAAAACTGTGAAAGAGAGGTTTACCGGTTGTGAGAAGAAAAAAATCATTTACATAATATCTGAATAACGTTTCCCAGAACGCGGCCTGGAATCTGCGTGATGATGTTGCGGTGACAATTTTGCGATCGATTACAACAGTACCAATTTTACGTAAACGGCGATCAAGGTCTACATCTGCACCCTGGTTAACATCTGGAGAGAATCCGCCAATCTGTTTATAAGCAGATCTTCTCACTGCCATGTTCGCACCAGCAATGTGGTAGTTACATCTGCCAAATTCCCCCACCAGTCTCAGCCAGAGTGGACCATCTGCAAACCTGAAAACTCCTCCGCATCCTACTACATCAGGATTCTCAAAATGTTTCACCAGTTTTGAAAGCCAGTTGTGCGGTACGATAGAATCGGCATCAGTGCAGGCTATAATCTCGCCTTCAGCATCATCAAACCCACGCTTGATTGCAAAATTATACCCTCTTTTTCCTTCATAGATAACCTTTGCAGAAAAGCTTTTTGCAATCGAAGCGGTTGCATCTGATGATGCATTATTGATCACGACAATTTCATAATTGCCACTATAGTCCTGATTTTTCAAGGACTTAAGACATTCACCAATCGAATGTTCTTCATTGTAGGCAGGAATAACAATTGTAACAAATGGTTTATTGGTCACGTTTTATACTCAGGTTTTTGTTTTTGTCTGATAAATATATTAAAAAAATTGATAGAAAACCATTTCAAAATAAATTAGACTACTACTGTAACTCCAAAGTTGGGGCCAAATCTCTCATAAAAAGTACGAAAATATAAATGTCGCTCGCAGTAAAATTATACAGCATTTTATTCTTTGGGTCTTAAAGCTGGCTTAATATAATGATTAATGTAAATGTATATCTGCTATTGATATGTTAATCACTCAGAATGAAGGCAGGAAAAAATGGATGATAAAATAAATGGACATCAATTTATGAGTATTTAAGTTCAATCTGTTTTTGATGCTGCGCAAATTTTACTGCCTGCCTCTTTAATATTCCTTATATTGTAGCTTATAGTACCAATTTATCCAGAATTGGTTTTTTGCTGGTCATTTCAACATAAATTATGGAGGGAATTTTATGCGATTGTTCATCACATGGTGTATACTGCTGTTCGTCGTTTTTACTGTTAATGCTGAGGTAGCAATTAATCTACATGGAAAGGTTTCAAATAAAGCTGGAAGCCCGGTTGCAAATGCAATCGTTACATTGAAACGACAAAATTTAATAGATACAACTGGAGCAAATGGGACTTATGTGATTTCAAATGGAACAGCAGTCGTTCCACCCGTTAAACTGATTCCCAGACAACAGATGGTATTCCTTGAGAAAGGTTTGCTGCAATTCAGTCTGCCATCACCATCACCAGTTCAGATCCAGATTTTTGATGTAAAAGGTAAGCTACTGAAAAATGAGATTCTGTCAAGTGCTTCACAGGGATTTTATCGCTTAGACATAGAGAACATTTCAAATTCTTCAGAGCTCCTGATAATCAAAGTATCAATTGGTAATGAACAATATTCTTACCGTTATCTTCCAATGCACAGTGGTAGATTCGTGATGGGGCAGACTGGAATTGATCCTGTAACAAACGGTGGAAAACTTGCAAAGGTACTTGCTATCAGCGATACTCTGATTGTTACTGCAACCGGTTATGTTACCATGTCAACACCGATCACCTCCTACATTCAGGAGTTAAATATTACATTGGATAGCGTTGAAGGCAAGGGGGTCAAACGTAGTCCCGGATGCGGGAAGGCTGCACCGTTTAAGGGTGAAACTCAGGCTACTATAAACGTAACAGCAGCGAATGCCGGAAACCGTTCCTACTATCTGCGTCTTCCTGATGATTATGATCCGAATACACCCTATGCATTATGGTTCACACCACATTGTTTGAATGGAAGTTCTGAAAATGTAGCACACAGCGAGCCTGATACAAGAGCACGATATGAATATCTGGGAATGTGGCGATGTGCAAACCCTGCTGGTGGAAAAGGAACAACGATTTTCTGCGCACCTCAGGGGATAAATGCAGGATGGGGTCAGGGACAGAAAGATCTGGAATTTTTCCGGGCAATGATTAAAAAATTTGAAAGTGAACTGTGTATTGATGAGTCAAGAATTTTTTCTTCAGGATTCAGCATGGGCGGTTCAATGTCGTATGCTCTTGCATGCGCCTTCCCGGATACAATCCGGGCAATAGCAATGCACGAAGGTGGCAGTATGAGCGGATGCAGCCAATCCCACCGTGGTCCTGTACCGGCGTTTATAACGGTGGGTACACAGGATAACTGGCCAAATATGGGTATCCCGCAACTTGCCGACCTGGCTGCACGTGATGGGTGTACCGCTATAGATATTCCCGCCATGGTAGCAAATCGTCAAATTAATCCCCCAGACCAGATGCATCCTGTTTGTTTAGATTACAAGAATTGCGATCCGGGGTTGCCGTGCCGGGCATGTATTTTCAAAGGTGGACATATCGGATCACCAGGGACAAAAGGTTCGTATGGTAAAAATGACACCTGGGTACCTGATTCAACCTGGAATTTCATGAAACAGTTTTATTGATCAAATTAATTCTACAACGTTAGAATTACTTATCCGGTCGTCGAGCGAAGTCGAGACGGCGCGTTTTACGCAAATCACGCTTGTCTTTTCGACTCCGCTCAATGACCGGTTGATGCGATTTAGGTATTTTAACGTTGTAGAATTAATACAAAATTAGTAACTATTCAGGTACTTCGGATCAATGTTTACAGGGCCGCTCGTGTTGAGCTTGTCGAAACATGAGCATTTTTCGCACTCCTCCTATCCTTCGACAGGCTCAGGATGAGCGGAATCGCCATTTTACGTACCTGAATAGTTACTTTTCAGCACAGGATACTCTCTATGAAACATCAACATAAGCGTCTGAAAGTTTTTCTAAGAATTATCTATGCATTGCTTATCACATTCAGTACCTGGCAGGTGTACCAACTATACCGTAACTTCAGGGCACCACGTGCTTCCCACGGGGTTAAAAGTTTTCAGGTACGGGTGAGTGGCAACGTTCGCAATCCCGGAATGTACCGTGCAATTGAAGGTACTACTCAATTTGAAATACTGAAAGTTGCCGGCATTCGCTCCACATCAG
Organism: Chitinispirillaceae bacterium; assembly: GCA_050301235.1. Classification (GTDB taxonomy): domain Bacteria; phylum Fibrobacterota; class Chitinivibrionia; order Chitinivibrionales; family Chitinispirillaceae; genus JAFGIN01. The sequence continues at coordinate 22,941 of JBNKZD010000205.1, forward strand.
ATCTTTCGATGTTCCAGCTGTTCAATCAGGTGACAGATAGTTCCAACCTTGAAGTTGGCACCAGAGAGCCCGTAAATGTCGATCAGAAACTGGTTAATGCAATTCTCGAATTCTTTTTTGGTGAACTCAGCGTCATTGCGAAGGATGGACGTTCGTTACCCCAGCATAGTGGACTGACAATTAATCCAGGTGATCGAATAATAACAGAAGATGGTTCGCAGGCAGAAATATCCATCGGCAGTTATTCCAGAATTGATATTGACAAGTATTCTGAACTGGTATTTGACAAAATTGGTGCATCGGAAAATGACCAAAACATCACTGAACTTTTTCAGAAAGCCGGCGGTATCTGGTATAAGGTCGTCTATGATAAAAGCAGTGAACTGATGAAAATCGCTTCACAACAGGTATCTCTTACCATCGGTGGATCGGGTGCCGATTTCTTTCTCGATATCCAGCAGGATCAGACAACAGTCACTCTTACCGATGGTCTGGTACTTATTGAAAAAAATGACGGTTCAGAATCCATCAATCTCATTTCGGGACAGACGGCAACTATTTACAATGATGGTCGACCGTTTCAAATTACAAAGTTGTCATCAGATTTCAGTACTAACGACATTTTTTCCCAATTATCAAAAGAAAAAATCACCTATTTAAGCAAATCGATGCCTCTTAATATCCTTATTTGCGGAACACCATCTGTTTTTTATATCGTTAATGTGGATTTTCAGCGTTCGGTTATCAATGCCGTGCAGATACCTCCCCAAACTCTGATTGAAACATTTGCACAGGACATTCCATCACTGGGAATGGCATATCTCTATGGCGGCCCCGCATTTGTCAGCACCTTCATTGAACGTATACTGAACCTCAAAATTCATCGATATATTGTAATCGACAAAAATAGCCTGATTAGAATCAGTAATGGAATCGGAGGCCTTAACGCAATGATTGATGACAAGGCTGCAACTGAGCTTAAAAAAACACGGGGTTCCCAAAAACTAAAAGGTGCCGAAATCATCGCCTATCTTTCACCATCAGCCGGGGTTGACGAATGCAGGGTGCGGCAGGCTAGTCTGATTCGGAATCTGTATGAGGATTTACGGAAAAAGAATTTTGTTCCAACAATGCTTCTGGCAGAACAGTTACTCACCAACACAGAATCCAACTTTCTTCCATCAGATATAATGGAACAATATAACAAATTTATTAATAAAAAAAACTGGTCATACAGAGAACATTCATTTCCTGTTACGGTAGTTAAGCGGGAAAATGTTGTCTTCTATGAAGCAGACTTGATTAAATGCAAAACGCTCTTTAACGAATCGGATGAAAAATGAACATACTTGTTATTGGATCAGGTGGACAACTTGGAAAAGACATGGTAATCCACCTGAAAAAAAATAATTATAACGTTATCGAAACAGATTTTCCAGCAATAGACATTTCAAAAACCGACAGCGTTTCGGCAGTGATCCGGCAGGCCAGACCAGATGCCGTTATCAACTGTGCAGCATTCACAGCGGTAGATGATTGTGAAACAAAACAGGATACGGCGTTTGCAATTAATGCGTTGGGTCCTCAAAACATTGCAAAAAGTTGTAATGATATCGGAGCAAAATGTGTACATATCAGTACCGATTATGTTTTTGATGGTAAAAACAATACTCCCTATATCGAATCTGATCCGACAAATCCTGTAACAGTGTATGGAAAATCTAAACTTGAGGGGGAAAAACTGGTTGTTCAATCAACTGACAATTATCAGATTTACCGTATCGCGTGGCTGTATGGTCTCTATGGGAATAATTTTGTACGGACAATGCTTAAGAATGCACCTAAAAAAGCCACAAATAACGAATCATTCAGGGTAGTGAATGATCAGATCGGTACCCCAACCTCTACAGTCGAGGTTTGCAGGCAGATTATTGCAATGCTGGATAATGAAACATCAGGAATATTCCATTGTACCTGTGAGGGATCGTGCAGCTGGTACGATTTTACCTGCGAAATTGTAAAAGCATACAATCTTGGTATTCCAGTCCAGCCCTGTACTACCGATGAGTATCCCCGCCCGGCACAGCGCCCGGCATACAGTGTACTTGAAAATCAGCATCTCAAAGCATTAAATTTGAATATCATGAAGGACTGGAAAAGTGCTTTTTATGATTTTCAGGCAACAGATAAATAGCAGGAGTTATCGTGAAAACAATGTTAGTAACCGGGGGATCCGGTTTTATCGGTTCAAATTTTGTTCATCTGATGCTGGAAAAGCATCCGGAATATTCTGTCATCAATCTTGATGCGCTTACGTATGCAGGAAATAACGACAATCACAAAAATATTGCAGGTAATCCAAAGTACACCTTTGTACACGGTGATATCTGTGATCGTGAACTGGTTAAAACGCTGTTTGAGCAATATAATTTTTCATCAGTAGTGCATTTCGCTGCTGAATCCCATGTTGATCGGAGTATCACTGGTCCGGAACAGTTCGTTCTTACAAATGTACTTGGTACTCAGGTGTTATTGCAGGCAGCGAAAAACCAATGGGGCAGCAATACTGCTGATAAAAGATTCGTTCATGTTTCAACTGATGAAGTATATGGTTCGCTAGGACCACAGGGATATTTTACGGAACAGACACCGCTCTCTCCCAACAGTCCCTACTCAGCATCGAAAGCAGGAAGTGATCTTCTGGTCCGCTCCTATTTCGAAACCTTCGGGTTTCCGGCAATGATTACCCGATGTTCAAATAATTACGGTGCGTTCCAGTTCCCCGAAAAGCTTATTCCACTTATGATCACTAATGCATTGCGTGATAAACCTCTTCCGGTATATGGCGATGGGAAGAATATTCGAGATTGGCTTTTTGTAAAAGATCACTGCAGCGCAATTGCAACAGTACTTCATAAAGGTACTCCAGGGAAAGTGTACAATATCGGTGGAAATAATGAGTGGCATAACATCGATATTGTAAAGCACATTCTGGCAGAACTGGGAAAACCCGAAAGCCTCATTACCTATGTAAAAGACCGACTGGGTCACGACCGCCGCTACGCAATTGATGCATCGTATATAAAAAATGAACTTGGCTGGTCACCATCAGTGACATTCGAACAAGGTATCAAACAGACGATACAGTGGTATCTTGATAATAAATGGTGGTGGGAGAAATTGTTGAAATAGGCGGAAGAAGAAGCCACGCACGGTCACAACTGTAGACGCCGGGTCCGGCGTCTACAGTTGTGACCCTCCGATACCATCAATAATACATTCTTCCCCCCCCTACCCCATCTACCCAATTTTTCCTGTTCACCACTCAGTTTCCTTCATCTATATTATATAAAGGTTCAACGTTCAATGGTTCAGGGTTCGAAGTTCTGAACCTATGAATGGCCACTAATTTCAATAATAAGGATCAAATTTATGAGCAAAAGACATTTTTTTTCTACATTGTTAATATTATCAGCCAGTTATGCCATTTCTGCTCAGGACAGCTTGAAAAATGTGAATTCCTGGAAATATGCTTTAAACACCAATCTCACCCTCACACTCAATAATTACAGTGATAACTGGGATGGCAGTGAAGTCAGCTCGTTTGCGTGGGGGTGGAAACTTGATGGTTTCGCAGAGAAATCAGTTACATCATGGTTTAAGAATGTTAACACGCTCAAACTTGCATTCGGTCAAACAGCGCTCCAGAAAAAAGTCGAGGGTGACAATGCGAAAAAAGAGAAAAAATGGGATTCTATGAAAAAATCCAGTGATCTTGTAGACTTTGAAGTTGCCGGCCGTTTTACCCTGAAATCCTTTATTGATCCGTTTATCAGTGCACGTCTTATAACACAGTTCGGAGATCTTAGAGTTTCCGGTCACGATCACTTTTTCAACCCCGCTGAGATAACCGAAAGTTTTGGTGCAATCAGAGACCTTGTAAAAAACAGCAATGTAGACTGGACCGCCAGAATCGGTGGAGCAGTGCGGCAGTCCGTTGAAAGGAACTCAAAAATCCGCGATTCATTAGCAATTGACAAAGTTGTCAATGATGGTGGTGTCGAATTTCTTACCGATTTCAAAGCATCAACAAAAGACAACAGAATCGCATATAATACCCAGTTCAAACTCTTTGAAGCGATATTCTTTCCTGATGGAAGTGATAGTGATCTGAAACGAGCGCCAGATATCTCATGGGAAAACACTATCAATGTTTCCCTTCTTAAATTTGTCATGTTGAATTTTTATTTCCAGCTGCTTTATGATAAAGAGATCGACACATCAGCCCGTTTTCGACAGACCGCAGGTCTTGCTTTGACATACAACATTAAATCAGCTGAATAAATATGAAAGGGTTACACAATGTTTGAAATAACATCAGAAATATCATTCTCTGCGGCTCACCGGTTAAAAAATTACCGTGGTCCTTGTGAGAATCTTCATGGACATAACTGGCTGGTGAGAGCCACAGTACGCACCGACCAACTTGATATCAGTGGCATCGGCATCGATTTTAAAATTCTCAAAAAGCACCTTAAAGAGATAACAAATGAATTTGACCATTGCGATCTTAATGCTATTCTGGACAAACACGATCTCAATCCTTCTTCTGAAAACATTGCACGACTCATCTTTCAGAAATTGCGTACGGCTTTAGGCGAGTGGAATGGAACAGTCGTCAGAGTAGAGGTTTTTGAAACACCAGGAAACTGTGCTGCTTACTATGAGTAATTTTAAGGTTTGTGAAATTTATAAAAGCATTCAGGGGGAATCAACCTGGAGTGGGATGGTTTGCTCATTCGTGCGTCTTTCCGGCTGCAATCTTCAGTGCAGCTATTGTGATACCACCTATGCATCTGATGATTTTACATTCATGAGTGAAGAGGAAATTATTAAAAGTGTCTGGGTGCACCGAACAACACTGGTCGAAATAACCGGTGGAGAGCCGCTTATCGAGCAATGTACCCCTTCGCTTTGTAGCGCATTTCTTGCGCGTGGATATACTGTTTTAGTAGAAACAAACGGTTCGATGGATATCTCAGTGCTACCTGAAAAATGCATCCGTATCGTTGATGTAAAGTGTCCGGGAAGCGGTATGGGAGATTCGTTTCTTCAATCAAACATCGACCATATAACCGATAAAGATGAGCTGAAATATGTGCTTTCCAGCCATGATGATTTCTCATGGGCACTTGAGCATGTCAGGCGATATAATTTACATTCAAAGTGTTCGGTGATTTTTTCACCAAACCTTGCTGCAATCAGTGCATCGGAGTGTGCTTTATGGATTCTCGATACGAACGCACCGGTCCGATTGGGAGTGCAACTGCATAAATTTATATGGGGTGACAAGCGGGGAGTATGATGAAAAAAGCGGTAGTACTTGTCAGTGGTGGTATAGATTCGTCAACGTGTTGCGCGATAGCGGCAAACGAGGGATTCACTATTTACGCGATGAGTTTCATGTACGGGCAACGCCACTCAGTCGAGCTTGATTCCGCACAAAGGATTGCGCAGGCATTCGGTGCTGTCGATCATCGCATTGTTAACATTGATCTGAGAGCATTCGGTGGAAGTTCATTGACTTCTGATCTTGAAGTACCAAAAGACCGCAATACCGATAACGAGCACGCAATTCCCAGCACCTATGTGCCTGCACGAAATACGATCTTTCTGTCATTTGCAACAGGATGGGCTGAGATTATTGACTGTTATGATATATTCATTGGAGTGAATGCAGTTGATTATTCAGGATACCCCGATTGTCGACCGGAATATATTGCAGCATATCAGGTAATGGCCAACCTGGCAACAAAAAATGGTGTTGAAGGAAAAAAACTGACAATCCACACGCCTCTTATTTCATTAAGCAAAGGTGATATAATAAAGCTTGGAACCAGTCTCGGTGTTGATTATTCGATCACCCACAGTTGTTATGATCCTGACAAGGAAGGCAACGCCTGCGGACGGTGTGACAGTTGTATCATTCGCCGCAAAGGGTTTGAGACCGCAGAGATAGCAGATCCTACTCGTTATACAACGCTTAAGTAAAGGATAGCTGTCATGATATTACAAAAAATGTTCGACATTCTTGAAAAGCACAGTTGGACTGTCAGCACCGCAGAATCGTGTACAGGCGGATTAATTGGTGCTGCATTTACCGATATTGCCGGTTCATCGAAATACTACTATGGTGGAGTTATTGCTTACGACAACAGTATCAAGAATACACTACTTGAAGTTTCATCAGAAGTTCTTGATACTCACGGTGCAGTAAGCAGTCAGACCGCTCTTGCGATGGTACTTGGTGTAAAGAAACTGACAGGTACAAATTGCGCAATTTCGACAACCGGTATTGCTGGCCCCGGAGGTGGTACACCAGAGAAACCTGTCGGTCTTGTTTATATAGGTGTTGCGGTTGGTGAAAAAAGTGAAACGTACCGTATTCAATTTTCCGGATCAAGAGACCTGATCAGGCAGCAAACGGTTCAAACCGCACTGGCCTGCCTATACGCAATGTTATCTAACAATTCTTAGGGGTTTCAACGACCGTATCAGATGTTTCAATGCTATTAAAGGATGATACATCATCATTCGCGGTCCCGAAAACCGCATTACTTCTCTGATTTTTTCCCGCATCCCAGGTCTATAACAATGAATCGTGCATTTCCTGCATACAGGCTTCTTTTCACCAAACGTGCATTTTGTAATCCGTTGTGATGCGTAGTCCTGAAGCTCCTGGCATTGGGTACACAGGTTTTTCTGATAATGCTTTTTACGGCAATAGAGGGAAATCATGAGATGTATAGTTTGAATTTCACTATTACACATATTATTAAAATAATATGTGTTGCAAGGATACAATTATGCGGCTGTATAGATTTAAGGGTAACCAATTTAGTACATTGGTTCTGGCTGGATTGAGCTGGATATTTATGACACAAGCTGAAACACTGCCACAAAAAAAGGTGACCCCATTTAAGCTTGATCAGATTAAACTTCTGGCAAGTCCTTTTAAATGTGCTATGGACCGGAAATGCAGTTACCTGCTTTTTTTAGATAACAACCGGTTACTCTACTCATTCAGATCCAATTGCAAACTTTCCACTCAAGGCGCGACAGCAAGTACTGGTTCTGTTACACTGATTCCCTTTTACCAGATGCACCATCAACGCTACAGTGTTTACTGGACACTCAATAACATCCCGGCAGTATCGACCATTTCACAGAGTACTGTTTTGCATGGTGATCTAAAAGCAGTACAAATTTCTTTAACGTCGTCGGGCTTGTTGATCAATTTTCAGGAACAACCATCAAGTATTATTCCAATTAGTGTTACACTATTTACTTTAAATGGTGCTGTTGCAAGACATTATACCACACTGATCAGCCCCTTCGAAAGCCACAAGACTATTGCGTTCCCACAAACAGGTAAATCCTCAAATATTTACTTGTGTAAGGTCGTGGTGGGAAATCAGTCATTTACAAAACTTATTAACAGTAATATGCAGTAATATGCAGTTGCTGCTTTTTTTCATCATCCCCGGCTTACAAATCCAGGTAATGATGTGCTCAGTAGCCGTGCTGGAAGCAGCGTCCGACGGCAATGTCATTGCTTAAGTTTTACAGCTGCTTCTGAAGGTGGCTTCGAAAGCATTTCGACAGGCTACTATGACCACCTCAGCCACCGTTGGTTGTGTCACTCGAAACCAACTATTATTGCGAAGAAAGCTTAGGACAATGACATAGGCGTCCCCGGGCGAGTGACCAGTGTTTTTGCTCCGGATACTTTTTATCCGCAAAGCGATAGCATGCATCAACATTAGGCACCCGAAGATGGTGCTGCAGAAACATTTGAAGACATTATCTGATAACGTGAAGAGATCGAAATGGCTGAAAGCGTTATTCCCGCCAGATTATACATTACAAAAAAGGGAGAGAAGCTGATAACTAACTCCCTCCCCAAAACAGCCGGTACAATAAAGGCTTTTTAACTAATCTTATTTTGTTCCTATGCCTTTTAACACGTTCGCCTTAACAATGTACATTCCTGTCGGCAAACTGAAATCTTTTCTCAGGTCAAATACATTCTTCTTGGTATTCAAACTGCGCAACAGCTTACCGGAACAATCGTAAATGGCGATATTCTTCATTTGATGAGAGAAGGTAACTGGTAAAGCAACGACATTTCCGGTAACTGTCTTTGTAAATAGTTCCGGTGCAATCGCATTTACAGATCGTGTTCTGATATTTTTGATACTTACACCATCTCCATTATAGACGATTTGTGTGTCGGCGGCAGCTGTAATTCCCACACCAGTCCCATGATTGTTACCCACAAATACAACTCTGAAAACCTTTTTTGGAACCATGCCGGTAAATTCACCAACTCTTTTACCCATGATGACAGTTTTAGAATTGTCGTTATAAGTGATAGGGATCAATGAATATTTACCCGTTTCGTAATTGTAATTATTACCTTCATCTTCGTATATGGTAAATGTCCCGTTAGCTCCCGGATATATCCGTAATTCGATTGTATCGACAGCCTTTTCCGCTGCGTACTGAATTGAAGGTCCCATAGGCACAATCGAACCAGCTCTTACGTAAAGGGGGCTCTGATTCTTTGGTGCATCAGCATTTATCGTACCTCCGTTTACTGCCGTACCAGACCAGAAGTCATACCACTTTCCTTCCGGAAGATACACAGAGCGCGATGTTGCACCAGGTTTGGTAACAGGACAAACCATAAAAGCCGGTCCAAACATGAATTGATCATGAATATTTAAAACTTTTGGATCATTCCTGAAATCCATTACCAGTCCACGCATCATCGTATAACCATTGTTGGTGACGTGCCCTGCGAGTGAATAAATATATGGCAACAGACGGTATCTGAGATCATCATACTTTCTAAAAGTATTTTCGACCTCGGTTCCGTATCGCCAGATTTCAGTTTGTGACCGATAACCGTGAATGCGAAATAGCGGACAGAATGCTCCGTATTCTATCCAGCGAGCCAATAATTCGTGGTATCCGGCATTTGTTGTCTGGTCGCCCGGTCTGAAAAAACCACCGATATCCGTTGTCCAGTAAGGTAAACCGGTCATGCAGAAATTAAGTCCAGCTGGTATCGACCGCTGATACCAGTCCCAACCTTGTTCGATCCTCCAACCGCCATCATTACCGCCAATATCACCATTCCAGCACATCGTCCCAAAACGTTGAGATCCTGCAAAGGCCGATCTGCTCTTAATACATACCCGCTTATTATCATTGGCGGAACGGCACCCTTCATACACTGTCTTGGAGACAAACAAAGGATATGCATTTGCGTATGACTTACCTCCTACCTGACCAGAGCCGAAATTAACTTTACGAGTTTCCAGATTCTGACCCTCAGGTTCATCGGCATCCTGCCAGAATGCGTCGATACCAAGACTGAACAGATTAGTATTCATATTCGACCAGTACACTGAACGAGCCTGAGGATTGTAAGCGTCAAAAAACGGAGTACCCGGTATCTTATAAGCGGATAATGCATTATCTACTGCACTCCCACCGTCAGTTTTCGACCACACTGAGATCATATATTCAAAATGCAATTTATGGATCGAATCGATCATCTGTTTAGGATTCGGGTAAGCGCTCTTATCGAATACCATGGAATTCCAGCCGCCGGTCCAGTAATTCCAGTCTTGAACAATCATATCAACCGGAATTTTTCGTTTTCTGAATTCATAGGCGTTTTCAAGTATTTCTTTTTGTGAACTATAACGCTCACGACATTGAATGAATCCGTAGGTTCCTTTGGAAAAGAGCGAGGCGGCACCGGTAGCAAGCCGATAACCGGCGATGACCTCATCAGGTGTTGGTCCATATATGAAATAATAATCGACCGTCTGGCCAGCTCGTGAAGTAAACTTCGTCGCGTTCTTAAGCGGTCCACCATAAAGGGAACCACCCCCCTGCAGAGAAACTGAGACTGTCTGGCTGGCACTCAAATTGATCTTTCCTGCCAGGCTGCCACTATGCCATGTGCCGCTAAGCGCATTCACTTTGGTATTGTTAACCTTAATTGAGAATTCCCCCTGAAGACCGGCATCAACCGCTAAAAACACATACTCACCCGCTTCTCCGGTTGTAAATTGTCCGTTTCCATTTGACAAAGTAATCTTTTGGTCTGGCAGATTGAAATATGTACGGGAGGCATTCGCCCAGAGAATTCCGTAACCCTTGTTTGAGATGATCATCGGATTAGAGATATGTGTGTTGACCTGGTGCAGATACTGAGGAATTCCATGGTAGTTAATGATGTTATCGTGTATCGATCCTAATCCATAAATACCTTCATCAACAGGGGATTCAAATATCTGCTCACAGGTGTTGGTACTCTCACCACTAATAGTTGACGGAGTTATTTTTTTTCCGCCAGAAGCTAATTCCTGAAGCAACGTCTTCCCACTGGCATCAAAGAATGCCACTACACCAGTGGCTTTGTTCACTTTAACCTGAACATTAGATGTAGTAATTGTATATTCGGCATCAGTTTCAGCTTGTGTAAATGCAACAGTACCCCATCTTTTTTCTACTAAAAAGTTCATATTGGGATCATTGGGCATAGTACTCTGAGCACTATAACGGACCCTGAAAATCGATTCAGTACAAACATCAATACGCATCGTACCTGGTGTCATAGTGAACGTAACACCACTTGCATCCTTATTCACTGAAGTTACCGGGATGGATGCAGCAAACACCATATTGCAGAGAACACAACCGCCAAACAATGTCTTCATTATTATAGATTTTAAATTTCCATATACCAACAATTCTTGCCTCCGTTCAAAAGGCTACTATCTTAAAGTGAATTTATCCGATTAATTACCAGTACAATACTATTATAGAACCAATGTGGTAAAAATGATACAAATTACGGGGATATCTGTATTATAAAAATCAAAAAACATTTCCGATACATCACTAACTAAGTGTCAGTAATAGTATCGAAAACGTTTTCAAGTAATTACATCCTTACTTCTAATATAAGAAAACTATGGTTGATTCGCTGTCATATTTAAAAAAAACTGTACCAACTTGTGAACAATTCTACGTAATATATTGATTTAAAAATAAATGAATATAATTTTTTGAGAACATTTTTTGAATATCATATTATTTCATGCAAATTTTACAAACAGATTCAGCATTCAATAATCCAGCACATTCAGACACGATGTATTTTCAATGTGTTAAAACTTGTATTGATGTAAAAAATTTCATGCAGATACCCAATACCCTTTATAAAGAATTGTAGTACAACCGTGAAAACATTCAAAAAAGATCTCACTACCGGCAGTATCCCCAAAAATCTTTTCAAATTTGCAGTACCTGTTTTTCTGGCAAACGTCCTCTCATCCGGATATGCCATTGTTAACACAATCTGGGTAGGCCACCTGCTTGGAGGCATTGCTGTCGCAGCTGTAGCAGTATCATTTCCAATCGTACTTTTCATGGTTGCAATTGCAAATGGTGCAACAACAGCCAGCTCAGTTTTGATAGCCCATTGCTTCGGTGGCAAAAAAGAGGATGAGATTCAACGTATTATCAATACATCATGGAGTTTTGGACTGATTTTGATACTTCTGACCAGTATATCCGGTGTAATATTTGCGGAAAACCTTCTTAAAATGATGAAGACGAGTGATGCGGTAACAGCTTTAGCTATTCCCTTTCTTCGGATTACCATTGCCCAGTTTGGATTTATATACATCGCCTTTCTTTTATCATCGACCCTGAGAGCAGTTGGAAACAGTAAAATTCCACTTCTGTTTACTGCACTGGGTACAGTACTTAATACAGTTCTTGATCCGCTGCTGATTACGGGAATCGGCCCATTCCCCCAATTAGGGCTCAATGGTGCTGCAATCGCATCACTAATCTCCAGCGGTATAACTTTATTATTTTCACTATTTTTTCTGTGGAAAGATTTTGCAAAAACTCCATTAGCTCCAAAAAAGGTCGAATTCAACACTTCTATAATTCGGCAAATTGCAGGTATTGGATTCCCAACATTTATTCAACAAACCATCATTTCACTCTCTGTTGGATTCGTTACTGTATTTGTTAATAAATTCGGTCCTGATGCAACAGCTGCATTTGGTATCACCGGACGTGTTGAATCTCTTGTCATCATGCCCGCTATTGCCATGCTTGTTTCTGTCTCTACACTCACCGCACAGGCAATCGGAGCAAATAAGATGAATATTATACCGACTATCTACAAATGGGGTCTATTGATCAATACACCGGTTATTACAGCTATCTGTCTGATCTCAATTTTCGCACCATCGTTTGTTATGCACCTTTTTGTCATAAACGAATCAATCGTCTCTATTGGATCGCACTATCTGAGAATTGTCGGATGGGGATATTTACTACTGATTTTTATTTTTGTGACTAACGGCATCCTTATCGGATCGAAAAACGCACTAATGACAATGTTTTTTTCGATTATATCACTGGGCATTTTCAGAATCCCCCTTGCAGCATTCCTTTCAGGAACAAAACTTGGCATCTCCGGAATTTGGATTGCAATCGCTACAAGTTTCTTTGTAAATGCAACCCTGGGCATCGTGTTTTACATTTCAGGAAAATGGCGGCCGGCAGATACACAGGACAAAAATCAGATGCTTAAAAATACAACTGGCGAATTGCTCTTGAAAAACGATGGAATTAACTCTACAACGTAGAATACTGAAATAACTAGAAGACAGAAGCGACCTGAAATCAAGTTCAGGTCGCTGACTTTTGAAGCATCGATTATTATCTGCCGGTTAGAACAAATCCCGCTTTTTGGACGGAATTTCCTCCAAGTACTTTCACAGCATAATAACCATTTGGCAGCCCTGCGGTATTTAACGTATAACTTTGCCCGGAAGCAATCTGAGCATTGATATTTACAGAGTGTATAAGAGCACCTTTCAGATTATAGACATTCAGCTGTCCGCCGTTAACACCACTGCCATTAAAGGAGATTGATACACATGAGCCACTTTGAGAAAGTGATATACTTTCGATTCTCTTTTTCTGTTCAACAGGAGCGACAGAAGTACCACCCTTAGTTAGAAAATCAGGGTAGTCATTGGGAGGATTGAGATTATCCTTGATATACTCCTTTAGCCATGTCATTGCCGGACGGTCCCTTCCATCACGTATTATCCCGGTACCGTTTACCCAGGTAGAACCATAAATGTAACCCCAGATAGTTATACCGACTACTTTTGGATGGTTCCACATTGTGGTAATGTGCGCTTTGTAATTATCCAGCTGAGCTTGATCATTATTCTCACCGATATCATATTCTGTAATAAAAAAGGGCAGTTTCACCGACTTCCAGATATCATCCAACCGTGATTTAAGTGTTGTAGCAGATTGTCCTCTCAACCCGTGAGCCTGGAATCCGATCGCATCAATGGGTGCTCCAGCGGCAATAAGTTTAGGCATGGTAGTCTTGATCCAGTTTATCTCGTTAGGCCATTCCAGAGTATTGTAATCATTATATATAAGGATAGCCTTTGGCCATCTCTCCCGTGCCATTTTAAATGCTTTTACAATGTAATCGAAACCTGTGGTTCCAGCACCACCAAGCGCATTCTTCCATGGAGGTGGTGCATGCCTTCCACCATTAGCTTCATAGGCTTCATTCACAACATCAATCATCGGGATTTCCGGATAGTGCTTTTTGGTTTCGTCAAACCACTCAATAATCTCTTCCAGTTGATCTGCCTGAGATAGGTTATTCATCCAGCCCGGGTATTGTGAACCCCATATCAGGGTGTGAAATTTCCAGGGGATATTGTTCTGCTTGGCAAAATTAACAATACGATCACCACCACCCCAGTTCATTCGGTCTCTGGAACCTTCACATGAAGCCCACTTGTGCTCATTCTCACCGGTGATCTGGTTCCAGAGTGATAAAAAATCGGAACGTACCTGTCCTCTGGTAGTGATATTTCCAAGAAACTTGCTAGATCCTTTAGCCAGCTGTGCATGGGAAATTCCCGACACCAGAAGTATAAAAATGAAACCAGGAATCAATGTTAATTTTAAACGCTTAACTTGCATAGTGATCTCCCCTCACATTTAAGTTATTAGCCAACATACTTATCTCATTCAAAATATTAGTTGAACCAATTCTAAATTGTATTCAATAATATATCACAATTTGAAAAATTTGTTTTGTTTTTTTCGTATGGATGTAAACAATTGTCCGCAAAAAGGAAGGTTTTTGCGAACAATAAGAAAATTATAATTGGATTGAAAAAAGGGGAAATTTACAATTCAAATATTTTATTTCGAAAAGCATTTATCCAGGAGGTTTCAAATGAAAGATCTGCTCTATTCAAAACAGAAATCATTTCAGCCACCGTTAGTTCATCGCATTAAAACGAGCAATTCAGAACCATTCCGGCACACCTGTTCTCTACCGAAACAACGGGGGCAATATCCATTTTCAGTGAAGCATGCTTTACCTTATTCAAACCAGTGCGACTGTAGTGAGAGGAATTTGCAACTGATGTCAGGAACATACCTGATGATGCAAGTCCAATTAACGCTGATGGTAAGCCTAAATCATTTATAAGAGATGGATCTGCTAAAACTAATAAACTCATGACAGAATTCACCGCTTGCAAAGCCCAGCCGGCGCCATAAAACCCCCAGTTGATATTTTTATCAAGACCAAGATTATATTTTCTACTGGTATCATAAGTAAGGGAGGCACCTACCCCGCAACGAGTTGGACCAGATATACTCATCCCCCCAGCTATTGCACTTACTACAAGACTGCCAATTGCGAGCCCCTCATCATTATTCCTCACTGCTGCACTACTTAATGGAAGAGCAACTCCGTATTGCAATCCCAATGACAAGCAGTAAACAACTAACCCATGTATTGCAACCTTACGATTGGATTCCATCTCAGTTAAAAGCCGTCCTTCGCTTTGCTCTCCTATTACAGCAGTTCTGTCAGGTACTCCTACTTCCTCAACTCTCTCATTATCAATGATCTCATCACTTGCTCTACTTAAAGGCGCAGGAAGCTCATCGGAAACCACCGTTTCATTTTCCTCTGAATGTACTTTAGACTGAGCAACATTTTCAACGAACTGTAATGTATCACTGTCAATAACAAGATACTCCACATCCTGTTTCATCAAGTTATAATTCCCATTTTTACTTACCGCTTGAAAGTTATTTAATGATGAATCATATAACTCAGAGGAGTAAGGTATATCAATACGTCCCTTTTTTCCACCCTTTAATACAACATAAGCAGAATCTGCAGTCAGTGCAAGAACGAATACAACCAGGAAAGAACTTACGATCCTCATAACTCAACTCC
>JBNKZD010000206.1:0-10337 GCA_050301235.1 Chitinispirillaceae bacterium
TGCGAATATCCTTGATTATCTGATGAAGCTTAAAGAAGAGCTCAAGATGACCATTGTGTTTATTACCCACGATATCGGTCTTGCCTACTATGTCAGCGATCGTCTCTTTATAATGCACAAAGGTAAAATTGTAGAACAAGGAGCTCCTGATGAGGTGACCTCATCACCAAAGAGTGAGCACACTATCCAGTTGCTTGATGATATTCCTGAAATTCATCGGGAGTGGATCGTTCGGGAGCCATCAAAGAATATGGCTTCTACAGGCGCGTGAGTGAGATTCCGAAGTGTCAGCTGCGGTATTTTAAAATAGTGCGCTGACATTTTGATTTAGATATAGTTTGTAAGCATTGAAGATGTATCAATTCCCAGAATGTATAAATGGACAAATTGGTTTTTAGCGCTTAAATTATGTTAGTGATCATCTTGCATGAAGGGTATCAAAAGAGTAGTAGGTTTAGAAGAGTTAAAAGACTATTTGTTCAAAATTAACTGCTAAATGAAGGTAATGAACCGAAAAACTGTTATTTTTTACTAAAGTCAGGGTTCAATTTTTAACATACATACTAACGACTCTCAAGGAGGGTTGGTTGATAAGAATGAAGAAAAAACTTTCCAGATTTCTGGCGGTTGTGCTGGTGGCGATGTCACCGTGCATGCTTTGGGCTGAAATGTCAGCGCAGGATTCAGTTGCGCTTCAGGAATTCCTCGACTCGGCAGGAGTCTCGATGAGTGATCTTGAAGCAAAAGTGCAATCCACGCTTATGTTCGGCGGGTCGGCACCGGTTTCTTTTTCCGGTGAAGGTAGATTTAAGTTGCAGTACCATCAGTTCGAGAATACCCCGATGTATTTGGAAGATGACAAATCGTGGTTGCAATCGAACTGGGAGGGTAATGAATCAGCATTCCGGTTAGGTATGGTTGCGCGTGCAGGTAGAAATACTGTCATCTGGTCAAAAATCGGATTTCAGCATACGTTACCTGGCTTCTACAGGAACAAGAAGAAAGACGTATTGCCTAATGGTGAATTTGAGCCATCTGGTTTGCATCATAAAGATGGGTCACCAGCAACAATACAAGAAGATATGTGCGCTGGAATAGCTGTTCGAACAGTGCCGGCATCATTCTGGTTGAAAATGGGTGCAGTCCACTGGATTGAAGCATCGCCTTTAACTATATGGAAGAATCAACCAAGAACATTTGCCTGGGAATATCTTCCATTTGAAGTAGAGCAGCCAATTGCGCGTTACTTTGAATATAACATTGCCAAAGGTGAAAAGACCGGGCGTGCGGCATGGAATAAAAAAGCGTTTCAGGGAATAAATTTCGAGAGCATTAATCTTCCAGGAAATTTGTACTTTAATTTTTTGTACGGTACCTATGAACGGTATGATAATTTTGAGAGAGAGTACATGGATTTCTCAAACGATTATGGTCTGGCAGAGCTCGGCAATGCAATTAAAGCTCATGGCGTAGGAGATTCTTATCGCAAATTATTACATATGAGACTGGCAGTAAAAGAGATGTTTGGTAGAGTTACACCCAGTCTTAATTTTATGAAGTTTAATTATGACCACGAGATCTGGAAAAACAGTACAGGTGATAAAAGTTTCTGGAATACTTTCAGTTTTGCGGAGTCTCATAAGGCTTTTTATAAGGAACCAATTATTGGATCTTTCGAATTGCGTGGTCCAATTAATGAAAAACTTTCAATTCATTCGGATATTGCATTTGGAATAATGGATACCACATGGATTACGTGTGATTCGACAGCTTTAGTAAACGGAATGCAGACTGCATTTGGGGTGAAAGATAGAAGCTCATGGACTGCATTAAATGGTGCGCTTTTTGCCAGGCTGGAAAGTAAGTATTTACTTCCTGTAAATGCGGATATTGCAGTGATTGGGCGGGATTTCTATTCACCGTTATCGTTTGCACCGCCAGTGGATGCGTTTTTCCCGTTTGGAGCGAACCTTCTAGGGCCTGGAAAATTCATTGCGCAAGGTGAAGCATCCCCTTATACAAGGAACATGGCCGGGATAAATTTACAAATCGTTCCAGAACTGTCTGGCTATGGCCATTTGAGATTCAGCTATGGACAGCATTTCCAATTAGAAAAGGCAAGAGATCTGATCTATTTTCCATACAGGCTTAACGGACAGGATATGTTCAGTTTCTTTCATTCTTCATATAACAGATGGGGTAATGGCAGGGTCGATGAGTCCATTAAAGATAAAAATGTCAAGAAGAGTGTGAAGAATCGAATGGGAGATATGTCCTTTGGTGGGTCTGGTTCGACACCGTTTGAAGCCGGAGGATTATATTCGAACTTTCTATCGATGTTAGATGGTTTTGTGGCATACGAAAATATTGATCAGGCAAAAGGAAATTTCCAGAATGCAAATACAGAAAACGTATTTTACGAAAAAATCGATAGTAGTGACACGTATATGTATGTTAGAGGTCCAGGCGATACGTTAAAAGATGCAAATGCCTTTGTTCCGCATCATCGGAAATTTACGTTCAATTTAGATGCCGATTGGGCTTATGATTTAGGACCAATGGTAGGGTATCCCAGAGATCTCTTTTTCAGTATATATTTTGCCCTCAATGGTGTTTCAACCACCTTTACACCGCTATCGTTTAACGCTGATGCTCAGGACATGTTGCTATGGGGTACGTATGTGCGTTTAGAGCCTGCGATAGCTTTGACAAAGAAATTCTATTTGCTCGGGCTGGCTGGTTTTGAAAACTGGCAATCTCGTAAAACATATATGCCGGTTGGAACTGGAATTAACCAGGAGATTAAGAGTGTACCTCTTGATTTTCGTGATTACGCAACTGGATTGGGTTTTGACTGGGATGTATTGTCGAGGGTCGGATTGCATGGGCGTTTTAAATATATGTGGCATGATGATATAAATTGCATGTCAAATAGTTTTAGTACCCCGGTGATCTCAGCCGAAATTAAAATGTGGTTTTGAAATAAAAAATAATTTATAAAAGGAGTATCAATGCTCAGGAGAATTGCTCTAATTTTGTGTGTTGGACTGTTTGCTGGTGCCAATGCTGATCAGGAAAAGCTGGATAAGGTTCAGAAAAGCCTTGATAATATAATGGCAAAAGCAGGAATTTCATTTGGTGGTGAATTCAAATCTCAGTATTTCGGTGCTGCTCTTGGTGGTGAAATGGTTGATAGCACTCAGCGGGCATCAGAAGCAAATGAGTTTACATCTGTTGATTTCGATATAAAAGCCCGTCCTAACGAGGCTGTTTCGGCAAGACTCATATTCAGAATGCATCAGAACTGGCAGAACTTCTTTTCTGATATTGCCAATCCGATACATTCCCGATGGATCAGTATTGACGGTACACCGAAAGATGTTTTCAGGTTCAGCATCGGAAATTTTAAAAGAAAATACAGCCCTTTGACTCTGTATACACCTGAAATTGACATTATGTATGAGCCATTCATTTTCGAACGTCAGCGGCAGCTTGCTATGGATGAGTTCTTCCTTGGCGATAACAATAGAGTTTTACAGGGTCTTGATCTTGGGTTCGATGCAGAAATTGCCCCCATATTTAATGAGTTTCATTTCGGGTTGATCGCAACAAGATTGAGAAGTGTTGATGTTGCATTTGGTGATGGTGCTCGTGCTGTCCTGCAAACCGAGGCAAACGATTTAATGAGCAAATATCTTACGGGTGGAAACCTGGATCTGACCTTCCTCAAAGGCGTGCAGTTTGGAGCTACCTACCTTTATATGTTTGATCATCTAGCTTCTTTCAAAGGTAAGGAAGATGATGCAAAAGTAAAAGCACAGCATACAAATGTGTTATCTGCAAGGCCAGGTATTGATATTGGTAAAACAGTTGGGATGTCGGACAATATTCAGTTACAACTCAATGCGGAACTTGCTCGTTCCGGGGATGATTCGACATGGTTTAACAAAACTGATTCTGTTTTCATAGATACTACTAAAGTAGGCTCTGCTATAAATGTAAACGCAAATATTGGATTTAAAGTAAGTCAGGTTTTTGGAATAAAAATTAATGCCGCTTTGATCTCCAATAGCAAAAATTTCAGAAATGAACTCGCTCAGACGCCATCTTTTATAGCCAATAGAATTATGAATATTGAGAATGATATGGGTAATAAATATTCTCATTATTCGACTTTTGATGCTCTGTATCATTCTGTATACAAGTTTGTTTTCAAAGGTGACGCAGCAGTTAATTACTTTAACATGTATAAAAAAGGTCCAGCAATGAAAACATCATATCATAGTGGTGTTCTTGAAAATGATGAGTTAGCAAATATTCCACTTGATCCGGCAGTGCAGCTTGTACTACCGTTCGGTGTTGCAACTCCAAACAGGGTCGGTATAACGAGCGATTTGTGTGTTTCTTTATTGAATAACGGTTTAGAAGTATCGGGCTTGTTCAAATCACTCAATGAGCAGGAAGCAATAAAAGATACTGTTGGATATGAAATTACCAAGTATTCAGAGATTGGCATGGGTTTAAAAGTTGAACTTAGTAGTTTTATTAAGGCGTTTCAATATCCTTTCAATATGTCTGTTAGCTTTGTAAAATCAACAGCACTTAATGAAGGAAGTGAAACTCAATTTGATTATGCATCTACATTCATTAATGCAGGTTTGTACTGGAAGTTCTTCAAAAGGGCAGCACTTCTGGGTGGTTTCCAGAGTTTGAATGGTGTTAACACTGAAGGTGATACACTCACGGGTGGAAAAGCAAATCACTGGTCCGCAGGTCTTGAATGGAGCGTTTCAGACGGAGCTTCTGTTGTTGGTTCTTTCGGTCAGATTGTATCATTCAGCTCTAAAGGTACCGAAATAGCATACGACAAGCAGGACTGGAATCAGAACCTTGTTGACATCTCATTACGTGTAAAGTTTTAATTCAAGGTAACCACATTACCTCAGAAATGGAAATGGTATGAATAAAAATTTAAGAATATCCATCTCTGCTGCTTTATGCATGTTATGCACAGTGGGTGCGACTTTTGCAAAACTGGAGATTAAGCCGCTTAAAAAAGCAGAGACAAAAAAAGTAGAAAATACGGTAGATCCAAAGGTGGTTTACCGGTTTTTTGATGAGGACTTCATATCCGGAGGGTATGCATACTGGTATCCGGATAACTCAAAAGTGTTTATCCCGGAAGAGTCCGGGAAAAACGGTGAAGTTGCTCTTGAGTTTGATCTTGATGCTAAAGATTATTCAGGAGGTTCGGTTTGTCTTTATAACCTGCTTTACAATCTGACACCCTATGTTCCCGCCGGAGCTCTTCAGTTCTGGATCAAGGGAAATGCCGGTGGTGAGATTGCCTGGGCTGCACTTGTTGATGAAGAGAACTCCGATGGTAAAAAGACCGTTGTCCGTTTACCTCTTCAGAACTATGGTGGTATAAGTAAAGAATGGAAGCAGATCACCATTCCACTGGCTGATTTCGGGTTGCGGGGTGTTTTCTGGGATCCAAAAAAACGTGTTGAAATTCCAGAACGGTTTCAGTGGAATGCAGTTGGCGAATTTCGCTGTGAAATCAAAAAGAATGACAACCCGGATTGCAAAATCTGGATTGATGACATTTTTATCGTTAAGGATATGTTCAAGCCTAAAGTTATAGTCTATACAAAGGGCTGGGATGAATTTGACTACTCAAAATCAGTTCCTGATATGGCGCAGAAACCGGCTGTAAATGAAGTAATTAAAATGTATGACAATGAGATTCCTGGCGGTGGTTTCGGGTATGTTTACGGTGGTAAGACTTCGTACAAAATTCAGGAAACCGGATCAAAGACAAATCCTGCTGTGATGGTTAGTGTGCTGGATAATAAAGAGTATTCTGGAGTGACACTGGCACTTGGTGCAGGAAAAAGCATTGATATCTCTGCTTTGAAGAAAAAATCCGGATCAGGTCTTGCTTTCTGGGCTAAGGGTGCAGCTAATGTTAATGCGATTTATATCGGGTTGCTTGATGATGAATCTGATGGGATGAAAGTACAAAGTAAAGTCGCCATTACCGATTATGGTAAGCTGGACACAACATGGAAATACTACATGATTCCACTGAAAAATTTTCAGGATCAGGGAAAGTACTGGGATGATAATAAAAAAGCGGAAGTGCTTGGTGATGTAAAGTGGAATCAGCTCAATGAAATACGTTTCTCTTCAAATAAGAGTGAGAACAAAGTTTCGGGTGATTCAGTACTTTTTTATGTCGATCAGATCTCATTTATTGAAAGTATTCCTGGCTATGTTGACCCGGATGAATACTGGGCTGCATTTGATTCAAATTTGCCGGATGTGTTAGTTGACGATTTTGAAAATGATGCAAAAAATAAAGGCTGGCAAGGAAATCAGGGACCAAAGTCTGAAATTAAAGGTGATATTGTCAAGAGTGGCGCTGAAAATGGCGGAAAGAATGCCCTTGCGGTTACCTATAAGATGGGCGATTATTGTGATATGGTTTTCAATCTAAAGAACGCCAATTCTCCAAAGGAGATCACGGACTGGACAAGACATTGGGGCCTGAAATTCAATATGTACACCGATAAACCTTACCAGGGCATAAATGTACAGGTCAATGATGCAGGTATGGAGGTGTTCATTGCAACTGCTGGCTGTCCAAAAGGATGGCATGAAATCGTTGTACCTTTTAAAGCTTTTTATAAATTTCCCTACTGGCAGCCACCCGAAGCGATACAAAACGGAAAATTCGATATGGACAATATCATTACTATCGATTTTAAACCATCGGGAGATGGTACAAGTGGGACATACATTATTGATAACATCCGTTTGACTAATGATCGGGAAGCCAAAAAAACAGCTGTACCTGAAAAGGTAACTTTGACACTTACCGGAGATCCTTCGGTTGTTGTTACTGAAAAAATCGGTGATGGCCTTTTCGGTATCAACGCGGCGCTCTGGGATGGTGATATGATGAAGCCTGCAACTATACAATATGTCAAAGATGTTAACCATTCTGTCTTGAGATATCCGGGTGGTTTAAGAGCGGATGATGACCACTGGGAAGAGATCCTCAATAAAAAAGACTGGATGATCGACTGCGATGAGTTCCTCGATTTCTGTAAGCAGACCAATACTACACCGATGTTTACGGTAAATTTTGGTTCTGGTACTGCTGAGGAAGCTGCGAAATGGGTAAAACATGTCAATGTTGACATGAAGGCAAATGTCAAATACTGGGAAATCGGAAATGAGCTTTACGGTGACTGGCATCCATTTCACTGTACTGGTGAAGAGTATGGAAAGAAGGCCGCTGAATTTATCAAGGCGATGAAAGCAGTAGATCCAACAATTATTGTTACTACTGTGTGGGTGCTTGAAGGTTCCTGGAACAAGGAAGTTTTCAAGTATACGAAAGATCTTGCCGATGGTGTGAATGTTCACCATTATCCGCAGCATTCAGGTGAAGAAAATAATGCAGGGTTACTGGCTGCTCCAGGAAGTCTTGATGAGATCCTTCCAGGGGTCAAAAGACAACTTAAAGAATATGGAAATCCCGGTAAGAAGTATGAAATATGGCTTACTGAGTGGAATTCGGTAGATTTTAAACCAGGTCCTCAGACACTTGGTATTGTCAATGCTCTTTTTGTTGCTGACTACCTTGGGAAACTTGCTGAACACAATATTGATCAGGCTTCTTATTGGGATATTCATAACGATATTACCGAACAGGGCGGTGATTATGGGTATCTGTCAAGAACAGGAGCTCCGGATGGTGACAATGTACCGCGTTCGTCATACTGGGCTTTTAAACTGGCAAGTGAAAGCTTGAGAGGAAAATTGCTGAAATCGTCAACTGGTAATGATGATGTGACCAGTTACCTGACCGAGAAAAACGGTAAGAAAACATTGATGATCGTTAATAAACAACCTGAAACGAAAGCAGTAGTAAAACTTTCTGTTCCGGGTTTTGCCGGTAATGCAGTAGTAAAACAGTTAAAGAAAGAAAACATGAAACAGGGGTATACTTCTGAGAGTGTTAAATTGTCAAATAATCATGTGATAACACTGCCGGCTTACTCAGTTACGGCGATCTCACAGCAATAGTTTTTGCTGAGATGGTTCTAAATACTGCTTCTGTCATAACAACTGGCAGAAGCGTTTTTTTTAACGAAAACAAGTTTACGATGACCTGTAAAAAATGGAATAGTTAATCAGGGTATTAATTATTTTAATAGGTCTTTTTGTAGTAGTAAATTAATACAGTAATAAAATTATTTCTTTGAGTGATTAAAATTGCCAAAGGAATTCAAGACGGAAAGGGTCAAAACAATGAAATACGGCTATTTTGATGATGCAGCCCGGGAATACGTTATAACCAACCCGAAAACTCCGGTTAAATGGATCAATTATATCGGCACGCTTGCATTTGGCGGTTTTGTAGATCATACCGGAGGTGCATTGATCTGTAAAGGTGACCCATCACTCAACAGAATAACAAAATATGTCCAGCAGATGCCATCATCTGATTTCAAAGGTGAAACATTGTATGTGAGAATTAAGGATGGGAACTCATACAAGGTTTTTTCCCCCTTTTTCGTTCCAACACTCGATACTTATGATAAGTATGAGTGTCATGTAGGGCTGGGGTACAGTAAAATTATCTCCGAATTTTATGGCGTCAGAACAGAGTGCACGATTTTTATTCCTGTTGATAACGAAGTAGAAATCAGGGACATCCGGATCACTAACATATCTGGGCGCTCACTAGAAATTGATTTGATTCCGGTGATTGAATATACCCATTTTGATGCCCTGAAACAATTTACTAATGCTGATTGGGTACCACAGACTATGCAATGTCGTCACAATTTCGATAAAAACGGTCATTGCGTTTTAATTCAATATCCTTTCATGATGCGCGATATTCGTGTAAACTATTTCACCTCCAATCTTGAGGTATCATCATTTGAGACCGATCGGAAGAGATTTCTTGGTGCTAATGAGTACGGTACATGGAAGCATCCTCACTCACTTGATAATGATGAGTTAAGCAGTCTTGAAGCAGAACGTGGGGATATTGTTTCAGCATTAATGCACCATTTCGGTCTCATGAAACCGGGGGAACAGCGTCGATGTATTACACAGCTCGGTCAGAAAGCAAGTCTCGACGATGCAATGTCAGAGATCAAGTTTTTCAGGGATCCTCTTAATGTTGATGCTGCGCTGGGGAAAATGGCTGCATTCTATCAACAGATGCTTTCTACAATGAAGGTGGCTACCCCCGATGCAGGTGTAAACAGTATGCTCAATGTACATAACCCTCGTCAATGTTTCATTACTTTCAACTGGTCCCGGTATCTCTCATATTACCAGCTGGGAATGGGGACACGTGGTCTTGGATTTCGTGACAGTTCTCAGGATGTTATGGGTGTTATTGACAGAATTCCTGAACGCTCGAAGGAATTACTGGTCAAACTGCTTTCAGTACAGATGGCTGGCGGAAATGCGATGCACCAGTTCAATCCTCTCAGTATGGAAGCTACCAATGGTGATGCACATGAGATGCCCGACAGACCGCAATATTACGGCGATGACCATCTATGGATTGTCTATGCTGTGATCACTTACCTTAAAGAAACAGGAGATATGAAATTCCTTGAAATGGAGGTTCCTTTCTATAAAGGTAAAAAGGATACAACTTCTGAAAGTGGTACCGTTCTGGAGCATCTTATCAGAGCTCTGGCATTCACAAAAGCAAATACAGGCGAGCATGGGTTACCACTGCTTGGTTTTGCAGACTGGAACGACACCGTCAATCTTCCTACAGGTGCCGAATCAATGTTCAATGCCTGTTTGTACGGAAGAGCTCTTCAGGAAATGATCGATCTTGCACAGATCCTGGATAAAAACGACTGGGTTTCGCAGTATAAGCAGGACTGGGAAGCAATGAAAAAGTGTGTAAACGAGAATGCATGGGATGGAGATTGGTACGTTCGGTATTATACAGTAGATGGTACACCTCTGGGATCAAAAAGTAACGAACAGGGAAAGATCTATCTCAATGCGCAGTCATGGCCGGTATTTGCAGGTTTTGCAACTCCCGAAAAAGCTAAAAAGGCGCTTGATTCCGCTCGTGAAAAGTTAAATACAAAGTGTGGTCTCAAATTGAGCTGGCCTGGTTATAATGGATTTGATTCGACAAAAGGTGGTATTACAACATATCCGCCAGGTGCAAAAGAAAATGGTGGTATTTTCCTTCATACGAATCCATGGATGATGATTGCCGAGACGTTGATGGGTAATGGTGAGCGAGCCTTTGAATATTATAATCAGATCAATCC
>JBNKZD010000207.1:0-5354 GCA_050301235.1 Chitinispirillaceae bacterium
GGGCTACCACTTTATCTCCAACATAAACGGCACCCTCCTACCTGTCCCACTGATGTCATAACACTTCAACCAGCCTTTATCTAGCATTTTCTCCAGCTGGTCTTTAAAAATAATGCTGTCGATATTTCTGTTACAGTAAATGAGTGAAGTGATACTGTCTGGCTCAAGTTTAAGCATGGATTTGATGATTGACATCATCGGTGTAATACCGCTCCCGCCTGCAAACAGAATCAAATGTCGTTTGTTGGCAGAATCATATTCAGTGGTGAAAGACCCCATAGGTGACATGATCCGGATTGAATCACCTGCTTTGAGATTATCATTCAACCAATTAGAAACCAATCCATTGTCAACTCGTTTTACCGTCACGGCCATATGTTCATCCGTACCCGGTGAAGAGCACAACGAATATGCCCTGCGCACCTCTTTTCCTCCGATATCAAGAATGAGGGTAAGAAACTGACCTGATTTATAGGAAAGTCCTTCTGCTTTTTCAAACACAATGGATATGGCATCCTTCGTTTCATGAATAATTTCCTTTACCTGAAGTTCACGATATTTACCGCCCTTATTCTCTTCCTTTTTTTCTGTTTTTTTCTTAAAAAAGTTAAACGCCATAGCTCATTTTTTTACCGGTATTAATTAACGGCTGATACAATACCCGGTGGATCGTATCACCTTATCTCATAAAAGAACAATTTAACTGCATACAGGTTCACTATTCATCATCTGTAAATGTACCTGCTCTATTCTCATGCTCCACAAAGGTAGCAAGTATTCACTTATCCGTTCAATGTTCCGGTCAATTTTGGCGGGTGGATTCTATATACTTTTAACCTCCGAATTAATCGTTCGGTCTGCTCTATTTTGGTATTTTTGCAACTTATCCTTGAAATTATGAACAACGCCGCGTTAACCGCTATCTCACCTATCGACGGAAGATACAGAAAACAGACAGCCGACCTGATTGAATACTTTTCAGAATTCGGACTTATCCGATACCGAATACTGGTTGAAATAGAATATTTCATCGAATTGAGTCAAGCCGGAATCCCACAGCTTTCATCCGTTGATCCCGCATTGTATACTGAACTTCGCGAGATTTATTTGAAATTTTCAGCTTCAGATGCCGAACGCATCAAGGAAATCGAGAAGACCACAAACCATGACGTGAAGGCGGTTGAATATTTCATCAAGGAAAAATTCGATGTACTGGGTCTTGAGGATCAGAAGGAATTTATTCATTTCGGACTGACTTCCCAGGATATTAACAATACAGCAATTCCACTGTCGATCAAGGAGGCTATGGAAAATGTAGTTCTGCCCATTCTTGAAACACAAATAGAAACACTCCGGGGAATGGCCGCGGATTGGAAAGATATCCCGATGCTGGCAAGGACTCATGGTCAGCCTGCATCTCCCACGCGTATGGGAAAAGAACTTGACGTTTTCGTGGTTCGTTTGACTGAACAGCTCGCACAGCTTAAGGCGGTTCCCTTCTCAGCAAAGTTTGGCGGGGCAACCGGTAACTTCAATGCGCATCATGTGGCGTATCCGGCGACAGACTGGCTTACCTTCGGCAATAACTTTGTTGAAGAAACACTTGGCCTGAAGAGAAGTCATCCAACCACACAGATTGAGCATTACGATAACCTGGCGGCAATGTTCGATGCCTTGAAAAGAATAAATACGATACTTATTGACTTTTCAAGAGATATATGGCAGTATGTTTCAATGCATTACTTCAATCAGAAAATCCGGAAAGGAGAAGTGGGATCTTCCGCCATGCCGCACAAGGTAAATCCAATTGACTTTGAGAATGCAGAAGGAAACCTTGGAATTGCAAACGCGCTTTTCGAGCATCTGTCGGCGAAGTTGCCTGTTTCAAGATTACAGCGTGACCTGACAGATTCTACTGTTCTCAGAAATATCGGTGTGCCGCTTGGGCATACCCTGATAGCGTTACGTTCCCTGGAGAAGGGTATGGCGAAGCTGGAAATTAACGTTGCTGAAATTGAAAAGGACCTTGAAGAGAACTGGGCGGTAGTAGCTGAGGCAATTCAAACGATTCTGCGCAGGGAAGGATATCCCAAACCCTATGAGGCATTAAAAGAGCTTACACGCAGGAATGAAAAGATCACCAGTAAAACGATCCATGAATTTATTGCCCAGCTAAACGTATCTGAAGATTTGAAAGAAGAGTTGTCCGTCATCAGCCCATACAATTACACCGGGATCTGATATCAACCAACAAAATCTCCTGTTTGCTCACGGCATTTCTTGCGCTCTTTTTTTAAACGGAATTTCCAAAAAGGTCCGTTTCTGAACATAATGCCAATTTTTGCGGTAAAATTATGTGCAAGTCTCCCTATCTCATTCCTGTAACCCGGCGTACCCTTTATCTGAATCACATATTCAAATTGCATTTCACTAATGATATCAGTCATGCAACGGTTACCCAACAGAAGGCCATCGCTGTCATTTTTAATCCATTGAACAGGGCGCTTCTTCTTGGATTTTTTCCTGGTTTTATATGTCGGATCCATATTCGTTGTATTGGTATCACCGAATTTCAGATCCTCATCCTGGGCTGCCAGTGCAAGAGGCATACTCAGGAACAATATCACCAACCATATTTTCATGAGGGGAAGATGCAAAAAAATATTCCGTAATAAAACAGTTTGAGGTGTCTTACCACGATTCCTGGAATTCTATAAAATCAATTTCAAATGAAAAAAGCTGTGTTTAATTTTTGAACTGGTCTTCATCTACCTCTTCATCCTGATCATAAAGCAGCTGGTTTTCCACGAAATCAAAAAGAGTAAGTCTTCTCAGATCAAAATAAGCGGTCCAGAAAGAACGCAATGCATTGATATAGCTTCGCTTCGCATTGTCTTTTTCCGTAAGGGCGATATTAAGGTTCGTAATATCAATTTTTCCAATGAGGTATCGATTCTGGGCCACTTCATACCTTTCCTGGGCTACTTCGTCGGATTTTTTTGTGATCTCCAGTTGTGAACGCAGCACCTCAAATTGTCTGACCTGGGTAAGAATTTCCTGGTCAAAATTTTGTTCTTCCTGCGATATGACATACTCATTCAGCCGCATATTTGCCAGCGCGGTCTGCATTCTTGCTTTATTTCTACCCCAGTCTATTAATGGAATATTGAATGCAACATTTACACGTTGCTGATTATTGGGATCCTCGTAAAGCCCATTGATCTGGGTGCCCGCATTATTCAATCCGTAGGACGCGATCAAATCCGTTTGAAATCGCTGGGATCGCGCACGGGCGACTTCACGTTCTGCCTCAAGCCTTCGCCGTTCAAATGCAAGATAATCAGACCGGTTTTCCTGGGCATATTTTAATGCCTCCGGATAAGTCACATCAAACTCGGGAATATCCGTCGGCAATATTAATTCAATATCCACATTGTCATTCAGACCTATGTAGGTCTGCAAACTAAGACGTGACGTTTCAAGGTCGAGACGTGCTTGCGCAACATCCTGCTGTGATCTCAACAGCTGGAGTTCCACCTGGAGAAGTTTATCTTTCGAGGTTGTTCCAATATTATACCGGCCCATCTCAATCTTGTAAATTGTATCATTATTGGCCAGGTTGAATTGTGCAATCTGAAGATTTATCTGGGCGTCCAGGTAACTAAAGAATCGCTGTGTCGCCTGCCTGGAAATGAATTCCATTTCTTCGACATATTCCCTTCTTGACTCTTCATAACGAAGTGGTTCGGTTCTTTTATCCCATTTTAATGAGTTGAACCCAAATAAAGGCTGCACCAGTCTGACATTCAAAAGCGTCGTATTAAACTGGGTCAGATCCCGCTCTAGATCCTTGAAGTGGCTCAGGTTGGAGTTTACCGAAATATTACCACCCGTCCAGGGGATAGGCTGCTCTATACCAAGGTTAACGAATGAGTTGATCTGTTCACGTCCCTGGAAAACAATGGTTCCGTCATCCTGCCGGTTACTGAAAAAGTCACGGTTATAATCGGGAGCCTGTCCGTTTAATCGTAACTGCGGATTATAATTAGACCGGTAAAGGCGGTATTGCCAGTACCTGTTTTCTCTTCTTGTCTCGGCCTGTTTGGCAGAAGGAGACTGTCCCTTGGCACGCGCGATTATTTCCTCCAGATTAAAATACCTGGTCTGTCCAAAGGACGGTGTGGCTAAAATGAAGATTACAAATAATGAAGAAATGATAGATTTCTTATTCATATCGTAAAGAGGCTATAGGGTTTTGGTTGGCTGCACGACGCGCCGGTGCAATACCGAAAATTAAACCAACGGAAGCTGCAACACCAAAGGACAATATCACAGATGAGACGGACACGATTGTTGGGATCTCCGCAAAACTGGAGACCACAGTCGCCAGAATAATTCCTAAAATCACTCCCAGTACACCACCGGAAATACTGATCACTACCGCTTCCAGCAGGAATTGCCAAATGATATCTGCCTTTTTCGCACCAATCGCGAGACGCAATCCAATCTCCTTAATTCTTTCAAGAACCGAAGCCAGCATGATATTCATAATGCCAATACCTCCAACCACAAGGGATATCCCGGCGATCGCGCCAAGTACCAGATTGAAAATATCACGGGTACGCTGTTGCTGCTTCAGAAGGAGTTCAGGAATACTAACCGCATAATCAACCGATGCATTATGACGTCTTTCCAATAATCTCGAAGTTACATCTGCCACCGGGTTGAGCTGCTCCGATTCATGCACCTGAATCGTAATCCTGTCGAGTTGGTGATAATTATTATTACCCTGCTGCGAGTTACCATTTGAACTCTCAATATTTGCCTGTGTAATTAACGCACGGTTCTTGTAACGAAGCAGAACCGTATTTACAGGGGAATAGATATCCAGGTTATAATCACGGATACCAAGACTTTCAATACTTTTTTCACTAATAAAGCGCTCTTCAAGCACGCCCTGCACTTTGAGCCAGTGCGGACCTACCTTGATCAGCTTTCCAATTGGGTCTTCCTGGGGAAAAAACTTGGCGCGAATCGCAGAACCGATGATACAAACCGACTCCCCTTTTTCAAGCTGAAACGTGTTAAAGTAATTTCCTTCGGTAAGGGCAAACTGTGATATGTCAAAATATGAATTTTCAACACCCACAATTTTGGCAGATCTGCGTAAGCCTTCTCTCAAAACATAGGTATCTACAACAATTTCCGGGCTTACAAATTTGATTTGATCACCGAGAATCTCTTCCATGCTTCGTACGTCCAGTAATGTAAGACCCGAAGAAAACCGCTTTTTTTCTGCCCGGGCTTGCTGTTCTTCACTTACAACCTCCTCAAACTGCTCGACCACAGGTGTG
>JBNKZD010000208.1:0-40849 GCA_050301235.1 Chitinispirillaceae bacterium
AGCTTTGCCTGAATAGGTTTGTGCCCTGTATAGCACCAGTTTTTCAGCGACTATCGCCAGTGAATCGGAAGCTATGACAAGATAGTCGCATTCTGTTGTTGTGTCGCGAGGGTTGGTGATAGTAGATTCATATGCGGAAGCACCATTGACCACAATGAAATTCAGGATCAGGACAATCAAGATCATGGTCAGGCTAAAATAGTTCTTAACGTTTTTTTTCATTGTAATAATGCCAAAGCACACGTGAAGGTCAATTGTTGCAATTATATCCTATATGCTGTACAATAAATTAATTTTTTTTTATTCCCATCCATTAGTGTGTGAAAAATATCATATTTTGAAAAATACTATCAGGCCTGAAACGGGAGATACTTGATTTTTTAAATTAAAATTGATTAATTTACTTTATTTGATTTTGGGGTACTAATGAAAAAAATTATACCATTTTATATTGTTTATTTTGCTTTATTCTCTTCTTGTAATTATCCGTCACAAAATGAGTCTGAAAAGACACCTTTTTTTTCTCTTCAAATCGGGAATGTCACACAATTAATTGATCCATCTGATAGTTCTACATTTCTTATATCCATCATCGGAAAAGAGATAAGGCCTGATGGCCAGGAAGGATATGTTCAAATATCTAAATATGGAACAATGAGAACATATACAGATCTGGTATTTTTCAGAGATGGTTTTTTAGTTTATTCACAACTAGATACCGTTAAAGATTCCTCAGGTAATTTCAATCAATTTAATCCTTTTTTTGAACATAGAATGAGTTTTGAGATCCCATCTGATAATCAAAAATGGCTTCAAACACCAAATGACTCAAATTATAGTGATATATTCATACATTGCTATTCTATTGGCAATTATTTAACTTTTGCGGGTTTGTTTAAAAATGCATTCGAATATCAACTTTGGGATTCTGACGATTCAAGTTGCATAATGAAGACAATATATTGTAAAGATATCGGCCTAGCAGGAGCAGAATCCTGTCAAGATTCTGTTCTTGCAACACTATCATATGCTAAAATTGGATCTACTATCTATGGACATCAGCTACCGGACAAAGATCCTCCTGAAAGTAGATTAAACAAACTTTTTTTATTTAAACATACATTTCTTTTTAAACCTTTTTGGTTGTAAAGATACTCTTTGTTAAGAACCTCAATTTACGCAACATCGGTTGTAAAATATCAATAAAACTATATTTTTACTTCGTGTATTTCTTTTGTTTCGGGATTAAAAAGCTATTGCACTTTACCTCCTAAAAAAATTCACCTTTCCAGTCACACTCCGACCACCCTGCTCAATTCGCACAATCCCCATTCCGGACATTACTGTTGGGATCATGAAACTGTTCATTCCCACCCTATTTACAACTGAACCAGACCATATCGTGCGCCCCTGTAAATCTTGTAATGACAGCAGTGTTTTACCTTCGCTCTGAGCAAACCAGACAGCATTGGCCATGCCGTTCTTTTGTATAGTAGCGGTTGACTTCTGCCTAGCGGTCTTGCGTGGCAGTATTGATGTAGTACTGTTAAATGGGGTCTTCGCACTTTTCATAATTGCATTTAACAGGTCCTGATCAAACACAGTCGCATTCGGCCGGTTGAAAATTGTCATTGTTTTATCTCCCATGAAACCAGCATCCCAGGCTACGGGAACGATACCATGTTTTAAGGCTGCTGACACAACATACTCATAATACGTTAGACGAGATTTGATATGTCGATTAAGCACATCTCCTGAGAGACTCAGCCGTTTCATCACCCCCCATTCTCCAAGCAACACTGGCATCCCTTTATCTACATACAATCTATTTAGTATTGTAAATTGTGAATCGACAAATGCCTCATCACACCAGGTTGTATTCCGTTCCGTATCGGTTGTCGAGAGATTTTCTTTTCCCCAATAGTAAAAAACCTTTCCCCAATCCGCATCACTCTCCATAAGAGCCCATTGATAAGGATAAAAATGCAACTCTGTCATCAGGCGGCCGGTCGCATTATCTTTTGGCAACGTAGTCCAGGCAGCCTTTGATAATTCAATATCAGAACGTGGTCCCTGAATTATCAAGGTTCGCGTTGCGTTGTTACCTCCGGTTGCCCGCACTGCATCGATAAATGTCTGAAGATAAGAATTGAGTACTGCGACCCGATCCGGACCAAAAACTGTACCATATGGATCCTGCACTGCCGGTTCGTTGGCCCCGGCAAAAAGCAGATGCTGGTCGTAACTTTTAAAGTAATTTGCAATCTGGGTCCAATATGCTTTCTGTTTTTTATTTACCTCAGTCTGTTTTGATGGCGTAATACTCTCTTCCAACCATCCACCATCCCAGTGACTGTTAAGCACAACGTACATATTATTACTGATACAATAATCAATTATCGTTTTAACTTGATTAAGCCAGGCAGCATTAATAGTGTTTGTGGATTGATCAGCATGGGAGTCCCAGGCACATGGAAGACGAATCGTTCCGAAGCCTGAAGACTTAGCAAGATCAATAAGTTTTTTGGAGGGTATAGGGTTACCCCACGCAAGTGGATCTTTGGGGACTTCGAGAGAATTACCGATATTCCATCCAACACCCATCTGGCGGGCAACTTCCATTGCTGTCGGTAAGTCTGCAGAAAACCCTTTGGCTAAAATTACAGTAACAGCTATACCTATCCTTAAAAAAAATCCTTTAGTCCGTTTCATAACTACCTTTCCCAATCCAAAAACAAAGAGACATCTAATTCATTTGTAGTTTTTTAATATAATACAGTTTTCTTTTTTCTGCAGGGTGATTTCACGGGCATAAATTATCAGTCTTAACACAAAAAATTATTATAGAAATATTCTGGGATTTTCACCGTAGCCGGTTCGGCAAGTGTGTCACGAGCAACGGACCTGGTTCAACCGGCACGGCCGGGCGTGTGTCGCGGTCTGATAACTCATTACTCTAATATTTAGCAACATTTGTGGCAAATACCAATTGATAACAATCTTATTTTTCGATGTGTTTCGTGTGTTTTCGTGGTCAAATATTAACAATCAAGAATCATCACTGACTCTATATGGGATGTGTTTGGATAACAATCAAACAACGCAGTTTTACGGATTGTATACCCGAGCTCTTTTACTAAATACTCACAGTCCCGCGCCTGGGTTGAAATGTTGCAGGATACATACACAATTGTACAGGGTTTAAGCTTTGCAACTGCCGATCGCACCTCCCGTGTCAAGCCCGGACGCGGAGGATCCACGATCATGCAATCAGGATTCTGCTTACAAAAAGACAACAGCTTTTCAGATTCGCTGCAGACTGTTTTAAAATGAGTGATCCCGTTTCGTGTAAAATTGGCATTTGCATTATCGACCTGCGACCGCACCGATTCAATAAGTAACCCCTGCTTGAACTGTGATGCAATCATCATGGAAAAAAATCCGGATCCCCCGTAGAGATCAATACAAAAATCACCACCAACAAAAGGCCTGAACCATGTCCCCAGGGAATGATTCACAAAACGGTTGCTCTGGAAAAAATCTCCGCCATTTACTTTAAAAACCTTATCATCAATGGTAACATCGGTAAATGATATGGTAACCCCTTTAATCTGCGGATCTGAAGCAATCGCCATGTCCCCATCAATTACCCGAAGTTCATTTTTTCTTTTGTCATGATTAACAGGAAACTTCTGAGCAAACAATGTATTCAACCGTTCAGAAAGCAACGGACAAGACTTGATAGTTACAATTTGGTTGGAACTGCCCCTGAAAAAACCTGCTTCACCCTTTTGATTTATCTGCAAACGAGCTCTCATCCGGTAACCCAACTCCGGTGAACTAACTACCTCAGGTTCGGGCAAACTGGTTGATTGTGCAACCTTGCGGAATGATTCTTTGTATATCTCTTTTTTTATACGGATCTGTTCATCATAATCCATATACAGCCAGTCACAACCACCACAAACCCCAAAATAAGGGCACTGCGGTTTCCTTCGTTTCTCTGATGGAACAACAATCCTTTTCAATTGGGAAAAACTGGTTCCGCGTACTTTTACCGGCTGGGTGATTTCAACCTGTTCACCCGGTACAACTCCCGGAACAAATACAACCCCTTCACTGGTCCTGACAAGGCCATGTCCTCCAAAAACCAGTTTCTCAATTGTTACTGTATTCATTTGTTTACACTTCTAATTGTAATGCCATTTGTAGAGATTGCAAAAATCATCTATTTTACAGCATTTATCCCATCCCCAAATGTATTGCATTAAGCTTTCTTCGTGAAATCCGCAAACACCGGGACTTCGAGTGCCTCAGTCACCGGTGGCTGAGGTTTTAGAAGCCACGTGCCAAAGGCGGAAAGGGGTAAGCGAAAAAATGAGAAGAATGCGTTATAATTTATTACAAATCTTCAGGATCGATCTGAACATCTCTGACAATATATCCCTGCGGTTCCAGTGGAGCTGCTGTCTTCTGAAGCCCCGGATTATAATGCAGATCAGTCAATCGTACACCAGGTTCGAGCAATTTTACAACAGTAAGCATTGTCGCCCGGTTTGAATAAATTTCCATTGGATTATTAATAACCACATCAGGTTTAAGCCCAATATTCTGGTATACTCCGGCACTAATACCTTTCATCTGCATGAACGTGATCTGAAGCCACTTTCTACCCCGCCGCGGTAATTTTATCTGACCGATTGCCTTTCCATACGATTTTTCTCCGGCAAGTACCGCACCGCCTGCATCTTTTAGTGCACATGCAAGAATCTCTGATGCGCTTGCTGTATGACCATTCATCAGAACTACAATTTTTTTTCCAATCAAATATGGGCTTGCAGCACGCATTGTTGTAAGGGGGCGAAAATCAACGGTATGGTATTTATGTGTTGTCGAATCCAGTGCCCTTTCTCGTACAAGAATGTATGGAGTATTTGCTGGAAGGAACAGTTCCAGTATTGAGTCAAGCTCTTCAAGGTCCCCGCCACCGTCTTCACAAAGATCAATTATAAGATTTCTACCTTTGAGACTGGGCAGAAACTCTGCAAATTGCTTATAAGCAAAATTGGTCTTAAACTCCGAAATCCTGATAAGTGCTGTCGAATCGGTGAGCTGATGAAATAGAACATAACGGGGATCTTGATTTGCACCCCCCGAACCTTTCTGCAGCCCTGCTGCACTTTCTGCCTGAGCAACAGAAGGGCAATCACCACAATATCGCGTATAATTATTCCCTCCAAGAGTATCATATAGAGAATCCATCATCTCTTGAGCAGAATCATATAAAAAAGGGTTGTCCCTCAATCGTTTTTGACATGATGCACCACTACCTGAAACACACTCATCCTGATGAATACTGTAGGCTTTCAGATATTGCCAGACGCTCTCCATTTCAATAGGATCAGGTTGAACCTGAGGATACTGAGGGATATTTTCGCAGTTAAACAGCAATGAAATAACAAATAAGAATAGTAGTTTACGCATCTTTAAAAACCCGATTCTGCTGAAAGCCTTAGTGCAGAAATTTTCTTTTTGTAATCATCTGCATTAAAAATATAACTCCCGGCAACAAAAACATTAACGCCCCTTTGAGCACATTTCAAAGCAGTCTCCTCATTAATTCCCCCATCAACCTGCAAATCGATCATATGAGCCTGTAGTTCAATTGCTTTTGCCGCAGCTTCGATTTTTGTCAGGGTCTCATCAATAAATTTCTGCCCACCATAGCCGGCATACACAGTCATGATAAGAATCTGGTCAATCTTCTCCATAAACGGAAGAAACAGATCAATCGGTTTATCCGGATTCACCGTTATCCCCGATTTCACCCCGCGATTTCGAATATTTTCCAGTAATAATCCACAATCGCTACTTGCATCAGCATGGAATGTAAGTATATCGGCTCCGGCATCAATAAATTGATTATAATATTGTTCTGGCCTGGAAATCATCAGATGAACATCCAGCGGAATTGAAACACATTTTTTCACCGCCTCCACAATAAGTGGCCCAAAAGTGATATTCGGGACAAACACCCCATCCATGATATCGCAATGAATACGATCAGCTCCTGCATCTTGCGCTTCTTTTAC
This sequence comes from Chitinispirillaceae bacterium, assembly GCA_050301235.1. Taxonomy (GTDB): domain Bacteria; phylum Fibrobacterota; class Chitinivibrionia; order Chitinivibrionales; family Chitinispirillaceae; genus JAFGIN01. The sequence goes on from JBNKZD010000208.1 coordinate 6,093, forward strand.
CTCTCGTTCAAGATTTCTGAAATCCGCCGACAGTATTGACGGTGCTATCTCTATTCTCTTTGATTTCATATATTTAAAACTCCCTGTTTATTTCGACTCATTTCGACGCAGCTCAATAACCACCGCTCAACAAACGTCTCAAAAGACGCTCCCAGAGCAGCAGAGTCGAAGGGTAATTACCTCTTCACAACCCTCATAAAATAAAAAAAGGTATACCAAAACACCCCTTTTTATTTATTACAAAATCGTCAGAACATACAGATCTTTAAAATTTACGGATTTGTGATTTTAATCTGCATGAGAATCAGATATCCGGCTTTGGAAGCGGTATATGCTCCAATACCTTCGTTTGAAAATTTGCATACGGAAGACAATACGTTTATAATGAACTGCAGTGCAATCACTTTAAGCTGAATCTGGTTTGTATAATCATAGATCTGAGTAATTTTGGCATCACGAGTTTTCTTTTTCATCAGTACAATCAATGGAAAATTACGGCACCACAATTCTTTTTGCTACAAATGTATGTACTGTTTTTACCTGAACAAAATAGAAGCCTGAAGGGATGCCACCAATGTCAATTACGCCACTGGTTTTGGCCATGTCTTTGGAAAAGACAATCTTACCTAGTGAGTTAATCAGGGTTATTCTGGATGGTTCAGGACTATACAAATAGATATAGTGTCTGCCGGACATGTACGAACAGTTAATGACACTACGCACAATTGGTGAGGCAGTTTCGGGTGTATTGGATATTGAGGTCTGACCATTGTTGAGTGCGACGCGGATGTTTTTCAGTTGCAGAAGGTTGCTGTCTCCTTCAATAAATAGACGCAATACATTAGCACCGCATTGGGCAGAGACTACACCAATATAAACTTCCTGCCATTGTGGTATCTTGCCAAGCGTAACGCCTGTTTTTGCCCCGCTGTCAACAGCAGCGAAAAGCGCAGCACCTTCTCCACTCGTTTTACAGGTGGCATATATGTTATAACGATGCGATTTCCCCATAGCGCTGTCCCCGTTGAGTGGTGGAAATATCAGACTGTAGTTCATCCACTCTCCGGCAACGATATCAGTGACAACATACTCACCACCATCATTAATGATTTCAACTGTTCCATCAGTCCGGTAGAGTGTGCTTTGTACGTTTCCAGCGTTATGATATGTCCTTCCTTCTCCATCACCGGTAAAAAAATCATAGTCAACAGCTTTTACTGTACAGGGGACTCTCGGTAATTCCGATATCCGCATATTATTGACAAAAGTACCTCCGTCTCCAGCCATCCAGACAGTACGACGCTTGGTAAGCGTTCCCCACCCAAACCACTCATAATGATGACCGCTTACACCCCAGTTCTCGAATCCGTAATCTTCAATCAGACGATCGTGTGAACGCTGAAGCCATTTCATGGCGCTGGCATTCACACCCATACGAACTTTGTAATGCGCTAATGCCTGTTCACGCCATCCACCTGTACCAAAATCACTACTGCGTTTATCAGGATTTATATTTTTTCCAAACCAGCGCCCCGAACGACTCTGTGTCTGGAAGAATAAATTATTCTCAAATGTGCAATCCGTCTCACTGGTTGAGTAGCCTGTTGGTTCCCAGGGATTCGACTGGTCCTGATACGATCTGTCAATCGTGAGATTATAGCGGGTCGAGTATTCAATGCCTTTTAGAATTCTATTGTTAAGGCATTTATAGAGTGAGTCACCTTGATTCCATGCTATTTCCGCAATGCAGGTATACATGCCGACACCTACCAGCGCGTGAGCCTGGTCCCGGCAGGATTCCTGACACTGGCCATTTTGATATATGTAATACCTGAGTTGCTCATCAAAGCCATAATCCGCAATTTCGGAAGTGTAGTTAACATCATAATCGATCATATATTCGGTCTCACTCCTCTTACTCTTAATGACAGCCGGGCCAGGTGGGTACGGGAGATCATCAGGGCGGCGTGAGAGCCCCAGCAGATATCGGTAAACACGATCATAAATCGTATCATTATCAAGGTAAATTCCCATTGCAATCAAACCACGAGCCGCAAACAACCCCTGATTACCGAATCTACCACGATCAAAATTGTAAATGTTCCAATAAAAGGTAACATCATTAAGCGAATCAGTGAGGGAATAGTGGGAAGATGGTGGTGCTTTTGTGCTGTAACCGGGGTGGACAAGCATATCCTTGAATTTCTTCTGATCAGCAGGTGCCCACCCATTATAATCGCGCATCAGCTCTGCGGCCTCGATCAGCATATAGATTTTGCCATTATCAAGGGGAGCAGTTCCTCTGCAGCTGGAGTTTGTAAGGTTAAGGTAGCCATTGAGAAGTTTCACAGCATTGTCAGCACAGGCTTTATTTCCTGTCAAATGCCACATCAGTGCATTGTCATGTGCTTTTCGTCCATCCATCCCGATAGTGTTATTGTGCTGTCCCTCAGATATTTGTGTTACGTTTGCATGTCCACCGGCCGTACTCTGAGCAAAGCTGGATGCAGCGAATTTTACAAATGTACTGTAAAAAGGTTCTCTTCGTGCTTCGATCATTGCCTTCATGCGGTCAAGATCTGCCTGGGTGTAGGTTATACCGGGATGAATGAATTTACGCTGTGCAGCAAGTGAAACTGGCTGCAGCAGTATAAGTAACGCCAGAAGATAGTATTTCATAGTGGTTCGTCTCTTTCCTGACACAGATAAATTGCATCGGATTACACGGTTACCCAGCATTAATTTTACTATGATAGCAGTACCGTTTCCCATTCCTATCTCAGAATAAAAAAGGGGTGCCGAAACACCCCTTTTTATTACAAAATTCTTAGAACGAACAAAATTATGCAGCAGCACCTTTAATGAGCTGAAGTGCAATTTCGTTTCGCTGAATCTGGTTGGTACCTTCATAGATCTGAGTGATCTTGGCATCACGCATTCTCTTTTCCATCGGGTACTCGCGCATATAACCGTAGCCACCCATAACCTGAAGAGCATTAACAGTTGTACGCATGGCAACATCAGAGCAGAACAGCTTTGACATTGCAGATTCTTTTGCGAATTTCTTTTCACCGGCATCGATTGTGCGGGCAGTCGCATACAGCAACGCACGTGCAGCTTCAACTTCAGTTGCCATATCAGCAAGCATGTGCTGAACAGCCTGGAATGAAGAGATCGGTGCACCGAACTGTACTCTCTGACGAGAATAGGTGATTGCATCATCAAGAGCACCGGCAGCGATACCAAGAGCCTGTGATCCAACACCAGGACGGGAAAAGTTTAGAGTATTAATAGCAACAATTGAACCCATTCCTTCTTTGCCTAAAATTGCATCTTTTGGAATGCGGCAATCCTGGAAAACAAGTTCGGTTGTACTTGACGCTCTGATACCCATTTTATCTTCGTGCTTACCAAAAGTAAAACCAGGAGTACCTTTTTCGATGATAAAGCAACTCAGACCACGTGCACCTTTTGCAGGATTTGTTTTTGCAAATACCGTGTACACCTGAGCATTTTCACCATTTGTAATCCACTGCTTCGTACCATTGATAACCCATTCGTTACCATCGAGGACTGCAGTTGTTCTCATGCCGAGTGCATCGGATCCTGCATTTGCTTCAGTCAAACCGAATGCAGCGAGAATTTTTCCAGATGCGATATCCGGAAGATATCGTTTTTTCTGATCTTCACTGGCGAAAAGAAGAATCGGAAAGGTTCCCAGTGCGGTTGCTGCCATTGCAAGCGAGATACCGCCATCGATTTTAGAAAGTTCTTCAACAGCAAGACACAGTTCTAAAACGCCACCGCCGAAACCACCGTATTCTGCAGGGATATATAAACCGCAAAGATCAACTTCAGCAAGCGCTGCCACAACATCCCATGGGAAAATCCCTTCATGGTCGTACTTTTCGCGTACAGGAAGAATTTTTTTCTGCGCGATTTCCCGTGCAGTGTCGACGATCATCTGCTGTTCTTCAGTCAGAAACCAATTCATTTTTTTCTCCTTCTTTCAGTCGAGAAGATATCTCTTCTTTACTATAGTTTAACGTTGCGATTTGCGCGGCATTCTGTTGAGCGATTTTTTTATTCGATCCAACGCCTTCACCCAGCGGTATACCGGCGATTTCAATTCTTACCTTAAACTGTTTTGCGTGATCAGGACCGGTCATATCGATAGTCGAATAGTGCGGTATCCCGAACCCGTCTTTCTGGGACATCTCAAGAATTTTACTTTTATAATTTACATTTCGTTCATCTTTAAGAAATTCAGGGATTCTTCCGAACAAGTGATTGATCAAGAGATCCTTTGCTACCAACAGTCCACCATCAAGATACAGGGCTCCAAGAACCGCTTCAAAAGCATTAGACAGTGTAGAAGCTCTGTTTCTGCCCCCCGATTTTTCTTCAGATAAACCGAAAATCAGATATTTTCCAAGATTTAATGCAACAGCTACTTCACCAAGTATTTTTCTGCTGACAATAAGCGATTTTATTTTGGATAACTGGCCTTCACTCTTGTCCGGGTTGTTAAGATACAGGTATTCTGTAACAAGGCAATTAAGAACTGCATCGCCCAGAAACTCCAGACGTTCATTAGACTGCAACCCTAATGTGTCTTCGGGTGAAGCCATCGATTTGTGTGTAAGAGCAAGCTTCAGCAAGCCTGGAGATCTGAACTTATATCCCAGAACCTGCTGAAGCTTATCGATTAACTCAGATTTGACATCGGCATGTTTTGACCGACCGGTAAATAATTTTAATAGATTAGTTACCGGTTTGAGTAGATTCATATTTACCCAGAGCGAGGCTGGCATTATGGCCGCCAAAACCGAATGAATTACTCATCACATAACGCAGCTCTTTTTTAACGGCTGTATTAGGTGTATAATTAAGTGTACAATCGGGATCTGGATCTTCATAGTTGATTGTCGGAGGAATAATACCGTCCCTGAGTGCCAGTATTGATGCAACAAACTCTACAGCACCTGAAGCACCGAGTAGATGTCCAGTCATGGATTTTGTTGAACTGATATTCAGTTTTGGATCTTCACCAAAGACCGCTTTAACTGCAGCACTTTCGTACTTGTCGTTAAGTGGTGTTGATGTTCCATGTGCATTGATATAGTCAATATCGGAAGGCTTGAGACCTGCAGAACTGATAGCCATACGCATAGCACCCTGTGCACCGACACCCTCAGGAGCCGGATGAGACAAGTGATATGCATCACCGGTAGCACCATAGCCAACCATTTCAGCATAGATCCTTGCTTTACGGGCAAGTGCATGCTCAAGGCTTTCGAGTATAACAATACCAGAACCTTCACCCATTACAAAACCATCACGTTTTTTATCAAACGGGGAACTTGCTTTCTGAGGATTATCATTGCGTGTCGAAAGAGCTTTCATATTGCAGAATCCGGCAAAACCCGTTGCTGTAATAACTGCTTCAGAACCACCGGCAACAACAACATCTGCCATTCCAGACTTGATTAACATCCATGCATCACCGATTGAGTGTGCACCAGATGCGCATGCGCTCACTACAGCATAGTTTGGACCTTTGAAACCAAACTCCATGGAAATTCTACCAGGAACCATGTCCGGGATCATCATTGGAATAAGGAATGGAGAAACACGTCCAGGACCCTTTTGAATCAGCTTTGTATGTTCGGTTTCAAGAGTGATAAGACCACCAATACCCGAACTGACAATTGTTCCGATTCGATCCAGGTTCACTGAAGAAAGATCCAGACCGGCATCTTTAACAGCTTCCATAGCTGCAACAATACCTAAAAGTATCACACGATCAGTACGCTTTGCCTCTTTCGCATCAACGAACTGGCCAAAATCGAGATTTTTAACCTCTCCGGCAATTTTACAATCGTACTCAGTTGTATCAAAATGGGTTACCCGATCAATTCCGGATTTACCTGAGCACAGCGCACTCCAGAAAGATGCGACATCATTTCCAACAGGACTGGTGACTCCAAGCCCGGTAACAACTACTCGTTTTGACATCAAAAATATCCTCTAAAGAGTTTATAATATCATTAATTGAGAGAATCCCTTCACTTATCAGTTACGATAAGTGAAAAGGATATAAATAAAATTATACTTTGCCTGCAAGATAGTCGAAGGCATCTTTGACAGTTTTGAGCTTTTCAGCATCTTCATCAGGTATTTCTACATCAAAAGCATCTTCAAAAGCCATAATAAGCTCAACCTGGTCGAGAGAATCAGCACCAAGATCATCAACAAATGAAGCCTGTGGAGTACATTTATCCTCACTGACACCTAATTTCTCAGCGATAATCTGCTTAACTTTACCTTCCATTTCGCTCACAATAAAACTCCTTTCAAAAAGAATACTGTTATTTCAGTTTATAAAAATGGTAATTATACAACCTACATTACAAGTCCACCATCGACGGTCAACACCTGACCTGTAATATAATCAGAAAGTGATGAACTAAGGAAAAGAACTGCATTAGCAACATCGGTCGGTGACCCAAGTGCCTGCATCGGAATCTGACTACTTAATTTAAGCTTTTCTGCGTCAGAAAGCTTGTCTGTCATTGCAGTTTTTATAAAACCTGGTGCAACAGCATTAACATTGATCGCTCTTCCTGCAAATTCACGTGCAAGTGTCTTTGTCAGACCGATCAATCCGGCCTTTGATGCAGAATAGTTTGCCTGACCAGCATTACCCATCAGACCGACAACCGATGCGATGTTAATTATTTTTCCACTGCGCGCTTTCATCATGGGACGAACCGCTTCCTTGCAGCAGAGAAATGCACTCTTAAGGTTGATATTGAGCACCAGATCCCAATCCTCTTCCTTCATTCTCATAAGCAGCCCATCACGGGTAATACCTGCATTATTTACAAGAATATCTATTTTGCCAAAATTTTCAACAAAACTCGAAATCATAGTTTCTACATCTTTTGCATTGGAAACATCAGCTTTAAGGGCCATCGATTTACGACCAAGCGCTTCAATCTCTTTAGCAGCAGATGTTGCGGTCTCCAAGTCGATATCACTGACAGCTACATCGCAACCGGCTTTTGCCAGTGTCATTGCGATCTCTTTTCCGATACCTCTTCCCGCTCCAGTTACGAGTGCTGATTTTGATGAAAGATCTATCACGACTCTCTCCCTTTTCTCAAGAATTTGTTAGCAAAGAATATATGTTTGTTACAGTGTCACAGGAAATAACATTTAATGATTCCTGACATTTTTTCGCAAGCCCCTTCACGACACTTCCAGGCCCGACTTCACAGCAGGTACCATAATCCAGACCAACCAGCGCCTGCATTGAATCTACCCACCGAACCGGTGAAACCAGTTGTTTAACAAGAAGACTTTTCATAAGTTGTGGATCTGTTTCCGGCTTTGCAGTCACATTAGTGATTACCGGACACCGTGGATTTGAAAATGTAACAGTATCAAGGACTTGCGAGAATTCATCTGCGGCGCTCTGCATAAGGGGCGAATGAAATGCACCGCTCACCGGCAGCAACATAGCCCGCTTTGCCCCAGCCTCTTTGAGAAGAGTACAGGCTTCATTAACCGCAGGAACTTCACCCGAAATAACGGTCTGTTCCGGAGTGTTTTCGTTAGCCGAAACAACAATTCCTGAACTGACCTTCTGGAGAACTTCAGCTATTTTTTCTTTCGACAGACCAATCACCGCAGCCATGGTTCCAGCTGTAGCTTTTCCAGCTTTTGCCATATATTCACCTCGACGGGCGACAGCTTTTAAACCATCACTGAATGAAAGCACCCCAGCAGCATACAGTGCACTGTACTCACCCAGAGAGTGGCCAGCGGTGAATGATGGTGTAATTCCTTTTTCGTTAAGGATATCTGCAATTACCGATTCGACCACGAAAAGAGCCGGCTGCGTATTCTGTGTTGCGGTTAACTCTTCCTGCGGACCTTCAAAAATGATCTTAAGAAGATCTCTCTGTAAAATTTCGTTGGCAAAATCAAACCGTTTACGGGCTGTTTCAAATTCATTGTAGAAATCTTTGCCCATCCCAACAGATTGAGCACCCTGTCCGGGGAATAAGAATGTAAAACCCATCATCTACTCCGTTTTCTCATGTATTTATGATAACGTTAAAACCGTACCATCACGCTGCCGGCAGTAACTCCACCACCCAGCGCAGTAAAAAGTACTCTGGAACCATCACCAACTCTGCCACCACTCCACGCTTCTTCAAGAGCGATCGGAATTGATGCAGAAGAGGTGTTCCCATACCGCTCAACATTGGTAACAACTTTCTCAAGAGGCACATTCAAGTGGCTCGCAACAGCCTGAATGATGCGAATATTTGCCTGGTGAGGAATTAAAAGATCTATATCATTTACTGAAAAACCGATACTGTCAAGAACTTTCTGAGATACTTCAGACATCATTCGAACTGCATGCTTGAATACCTCATTGCCTTTCATCTTCATGGTTGTATCGGGACCCCTTGATGGAAGTACCAGGATATCACCAAGATTGCCATCACTGTGCAAACGGGTTGCAAGAACACCCCTGGATTCATCATTGGTACCACGCAACACAATCGCACCGGCACCATCACCAAATAAAATACAGGTTGTTCGATCTTTCCAATCAAGCGTTTTGGATATGACTTCGCTGCCGACAACAACAATATTGTCAGCAACACCGCTTGTAATCAAACTATTTGCTGTGGTCAATGCATAAACAAAACCGGCACACGCAGCACTGACATCGTACGCAAAGGCCTTTGTACACCCTGTGAGTGCTTGAATTTTACATGCAGTTGATGGAAAAAAATTATCGGGAGTGAATGTCGCACAAATTATCCCGTCAACTTCATGCGGTCCAATCCCTGCTTTTTCAAGCGCCCGTTTCACGGCTACAGCTCCAAGCTCTGATGCTTTAAGATCTGTCTCACGGGGGGTAATATGCCTTTTTTTGATACCTGTCCGGGTTGCAATCCACTCATCGGTGGTATCCAGAAAAGCCTCAAAGTCTTTATTATACATTATATTATCGGGAACATTTGTACCCACAGAAGCTATATATGACCGCTTAAATTTACTCACCCGTTAAAACCTTTCATTCAGACAGCCCCAAAATCGCTCTTTCTATAAAGCTTTACGCTCTATTGCTGAAATCGCAGTATACACGGCATGTGCGATAGCCCTTGCTGAAGAACCACCATGTGCTTTCAAAACTGTGCCTTTTATTCCAAGGAAAGGGACTGCTCCCTGTAATTCCGGATCCAAAGTAGAAAGTTTACCTTTCATTTTCTTCCCGAAATCACATCCGGGACCAAGTACCGACTCTACCAGAAGATGGACCTGCTCATATGCTTTCAGAAGCACATTACCAACAAATCCATCACAAACAACAATATCAGCTTCACCGGCAACAACACCGCCACCTTCAATGAAACCAATATATTCCTTATATTTTTTCTGAAGGACCTCAGCTGCATCCACTACCGCCTTTGTCCCCTTCACCGGCTCCTTGCCAATGTTTAGAAGAGCTATTGCAGGACACTGGGAAGAGGTAATTTTTTTTACGTAATTACTCCCCAATGATGCAAACGAAACCAGATGTTCAGAACGACAATCAAGATTCGCTCCGACATCAAGCAGCAGTACAGGCTTATTTTTGACTGTAGGTAAGAATGCTGCAAGAACCGGACGTAAAACCCCATCGGAACGCCCAAGAATAAAAATCGATGCTCCTAAGAGGACCGCAGTATCTCCTGCACTGATCGATGCATCAACCCGCCCCTCTTTCTGAAGGGCAATACAGCGTATTATTGATGAATCCTTCTTGCGTTTCCATACACTGGACCGCTTATCCTGAAACGATACTGTTTCTGAACAATGAATAATCTCGTATTTATCAGATGTAAGACATTCTCCGGTCTTTTCAAACACCTTACGGATAAAGTGCTCATTACCACATAAAAGAGTTTTAAATGGCCTCTTAATAATCTTTCGTGCTTCAATCAACCCCGAAATTACTACTTCGGGACCGAAATCACCACTCTCGACATCAATTGCAAGACGTATCTCTTCCATGCAGTGTATATCACATCTGATACTACAGGAAAATTACCGATTATTCCTCAACCTGAACTACTTCACGGCCAGCATAATATCCACAGTTTGGACAAACCCGATGTGCTGTTTTGGGTTGTTTGCAATGTGAACATGTCACCGGCTTTGACGGCTTAATTGCCAGATGACTTCTCCGTCTGTCTCTTCGCGCACTCGAATGGTGCTTCTTAGGTACTGCCATGTATCCTCCTGATTAATGATTTATCAATTTTGTTTTAATTTACGTAAAGCTTCCCACCGTGGATCAATTTCCTTTTTGAGCCCTTTACTTTCAGACTTGTACTCAACAGACACATTTGATTTGTCAATTACAATACCCTTACACTCTGATTTGCACAACGGCATCAGTGGAATCGCTGTAAGAATCTCTTCATAAAGCAGCGGACTCAAATCGACTGAATCATCTTTATCATTAAAGTAAAAATCAACCACATCATCATCCAGCGACCGACCGCTTTTTCCAGGTACTTCTTTCAAAACGGCACGAAAATCACCTTTAATTGTAAGAGGGAACGTCTCCAGACATCTGGCACACTGAATATTAAATTCCCCTGAAAACCAGATATGCAGAAATATCGTCGGCCCCGTCCTATCTATCTCAAGACGGCAATCAACCTTTTTAGAAATGGAAGGAAGATCATCCTTCATGTTTTCTAAATCTGAAAAAGATTGCTGTGTTGAATGGCCTTCGGGTATAAGGTGTGTCTCAAGAATCATATAAAAACCTCCTCGGCGATAAAAAAACAATCTGTAGTAGCACTAAACTCCAGATATATCACGAATAAGGAGATTTTATATTATCCGAGGCACTGTTAATTTCTAATGAATCCATACTCCTGACCATAGAAATCAGCAGGTAGTTCCCGAATATACTTTCAACAACCCTATCGAAGTCCTCTAAAATAATTCGTCACTTATACTTTTCCAAGAAAAAGTATTTCAAAAGAGCAGATAACCGTTACTTTTATTGTGAAACTAGCACCATAAAACGTGCATCAACCCCCAATTGCGACTTTAGCACCAGCTTTTTGAAATAATTCATAAGCCGTACGTGCCCTCTGACGCAATACTTTTTCCCGGTTTATCTCCTGAGTAGGGTCATTGGACTGGTAGTACAATCGGTAATACATAGAGGCCTCAGTCAGTAATTTCATAGCATCAGTAAGCATTGTTATCGTTTCAGAGAAAAAAACATCCTGAATCGTAACACTTAAAAATTCATTATTTAATTCCTCAACTTTTTTCTTCATATCGATAGCGCGCCCAAGAAGTCCATCAAGTTCTACAGATGCATCCTGAAGTTCAACACTGATCAGTGTGGTTGAATAACCACTTCCTGCGGCAATTATCTTATTGAGATGCGCTATTTTTACCATCCGATCCTTATTTGCCCGAAGCTGTTCTTCGTTTGACAAAGCTTTTTCTTCGGCTAAACGCTTCTCTCTCTCCAGCTTTTTTAACTCTTCAATTTTTTTAGAATCTACACCGGTGTTAACATATTGAACTATACACCAGACAGTTCCCGCCAGCATAACTGTGGCAATCAGGTAAGAGAGACTCAAACGTGTGGGGCCATGAGCATTTATTGCTACCATATACGCCAGTAGGGTCATACCACACGCTAATGCCAGTAAAAGGATTTCAGTGTTCATACGTTATCACCTTTGCTTATTAAAACTCTTTCTATCCGTGTCGGACTAGCCTTTATAATATAGAAATTATATCCATCTATTGCAACCCTGTCACCAGACTTTGGTATTGAACCCACATAATTAGTCAGCAAACCATTTATTGTCCGCACATTCGAATACTCTTTTATCAATGATTGCGGTAGCCAGTCCTGAAGCAACGAAACTTCATGCAATCCATCAACAACTCTACTTTTCCCCTTTTGAGGCACTCTCGATGCAGGGGCAGCCATATTGGTCAGGATACTGTTTAGACTCAGATGCAGTGAAAAAATACCACTGAAACAGCCAAACTGATCCAGCACACACACTTCATCAAATTTTTCAGTCAGTAACATGTTCATCAGATCAGCAGTTTCCATCGTTTCTGCAACCCATTCAACCGGACTCACAATACAATTTCCGATCAGCTCATCCATGCGGGCACCAATGCAATCTTTAATATGGACAACCCCTTTTATAACCCGTGCATCGCCAGGACTTCGAACTATCGCCAGACGTTGATTCCCCGAAGACATTTTCTGAAGTGCCTCCCTGACCGTTGTCTGCTCCTGTACAATAAGTAATTTCGAACGGTGAATCATCACATTTCTTACTGGCTCGGAGCCTTGCTGAAGGATTCCGACAATCATCTCTTTTTCATGAGAACTGATAACTGCATCCGCTGCAGACTTCTCAACACTCGTCTTGAGCTCCTCCAGTGTTATAAATGGACTTGGTCGACGAAGCCGTACTTTAAACAGATTAAAAAAGATATTATTGATCTTCTGAATCATTTTCAGAACCGGAGTTAACACCATTTCCAGGTGATAAAGCAGTGGTGAAATGACAACTGCAATAAACTCATTGTTTTTCAATGCGATATTTTTCGGGAGCATCTCTCCAAACAACACAATGACAAAAGTGGCAAGCAGAAGAGAGATCAACGTTGAATTATACGGAAGAATCTCCTTCATCGCCCCATCGATCAAACCAGCAAGAGTAATATTGACAAAAAGATTCCCCAGAAGAATCAGCAGCAGTGTCTGTTGTCCATTTTTCAACAATAGAAAGAGCCATTGGAACTTCTTATTTTTCTGATAAGCGAGTATCCGTTCGCGGGGAATCGAAAAAAGCGCGGTCTCTGAAGCAGAAAAAAAAGCAGAAAATCCCAGAAACAGGATCGCGATGCAAATTGTTATTATTAAAGACATGCACAATTACCCAATGCAGAGGTTCGCGAACTGACTGGAGCTGAAATCAATAGACCGCTCCAACTATCCATGATCACCTGGATAAGGAAGAACGGTTCATTTCTTAAAAAACTTTTGACCATTTACATGTTCAGAGTTCGCGAGATCTTTTCCTTGTTACTTTTGAACCCTGAACGTTGAACTTTTAAACGTTTTCGAAATCCGAGCAATCCACCTTAAAAAGGAAGATCATCAGCCATGGGATCCTGTCCTGATGGCCCCATGTCATACGATGGCATATCCGGGATACCAGGATCAGCTGCATGTGAAGGAGCATAGTTTCCACCTGGAGAACCACCACCAGCATTTCCACCAATGAATTCAACTGTTGTAGCTACAATTTCGGTACGGTACTTTTTGTTTCCATCCCGGTCATCCCAGGAACGTGTCGAGATACGACCTTCGATATACGCCGGCCTGCCTTTTTTAAGGTACTGATTAACAACTTCAGCAAGCTTTCCCCACACAACGATATTGTGCCACTCAGTACGATCCTGCCTCTGACCACCCTTATCAACATAACGCTCCGTAGTCGCCAAAGTAAAAGTCGCTACCGGCTGACCGCTCGGTGTGTATTTCAACTCAGGGTCTCTGCCAAGATTCCCAACTAAAATTGCTTTATTTATCCCCATAAAAACCTCCTTCATATTGAAAAAAACGTAATAGCCCGGGGGTGAGCACATTTTCAATAAAAATAATAAGATGCACCGATAAAAGTAAGAATTGAACATTATCTCTGCGGTTTTTACAGATTGAAGTATTAAACATCCTGCGCCTACCACAGTTAACCTACTCAAATGTTACCTGATGAGAGTCTAAAAGCATGGCAGCATTTTCTGAAAGCTTGCATTGAGAATGGAAAACATCTAATTCTCCATCTGGAGTCAATTGGGCAATAAAACCATTCAAGATTCATCGGAGCGAGTAATTTCTTCGAGCTTTCAGTCACTGTCGCACTGATTCTTATTGGTATGAATTCAGGTGCCACATTTGCCACTGTTGTGCAAGTGCTGGTTGAAATACCGGTCATGCCCTCGCTTTTAAAAATTATGAAAATCAGCAAAGCGAAACTCTCTTTTTGAACTTTTTAAGAAAAAGAAAAAATGCTGAAAACAGATGAAAACAACATACTTCAGGCAGTGGGAATCCGCAACAGATTGCATTACTGAAAGCGGGCGAAACGGTCCTTGATCTTGGATGTGGCGGTGGTTTTGACTTTTTTCGGTTAAGAACTGACACCTTTCATTAAAACTGAACACATGAGGTGAGTACTTTAATAGTTATATATTATTCAGCACTTTCTATTTTGATAATTTTAGTTGGGCATACATGTGCACATGCACCACAACCTATACATGCTTCCGATACCCGCTTAAAAGGTGTTCCTATTCTTCGCCGGGGACCGCGATTTGCGAAACTGATAGCATGGCGTTCTGAAATCTGTGCGCAGGCTCTTTCACATAAACCGCAAAGTATGCAGTTCAATTCGCGACCATGTATACGACTTTGAGTAACACCATATTCAGCCGCAAGTTTTTTTAATACTTCAGATTCAGGACTCATTGCGAGTAAAAGTTCAAAAATGACTTTTCGGGATTTTTGAACACGTTCGGTATCTGTCTTCACTACAAGTCCTTCAGACACCTTATAAAGACATGAAGCTTGAATACCCGGTCTGCCACCACTGATAATTTCAACGAGACAAACCCGGCAAGCTCCATACGGAGTAAGTTCCGGATGGTAACAAAGTGTAGGTATTTTAATCCCGGCTTTTATAGCTGCAGAAAGGATGGTTGAATCGGGTTCCACCTGTATTGTGAGATCGTTTATAATAATATTAACCATACTACCTCATTGTCGGATATAAGATTCGATTACAGAACCTGTTTGATTTACTCAATAATAATGGCATCGTTTTTTGTCTTAAAACATGTCTGTTTGCAAACACCACATTTTATACAGAGAGTCTGATTTATCTCGTGTACCTGTTTTTTTTCTCCTGTGATCGCATTCACCGGACATTTACGCGCACAAGCCGTACACCCTACACATTTACTTTTATTTATACGGAATGTTATCAGATCTTTACATACTTTAGCGGGGCATGTATGGCCGCTTGTGTGCGCAATATACTCATCTTTAAAATATTTGAAAGTGGCCAGAACCGGATTTGGAAGTGTTTGTCCCAGTCCGCACATTGATGCATCCTTTATAGCATAGGATAGATCTTCAAGCAGAACAAGATCATCTTCGGTCCCGTTACCTTTGCAGATCCGGTCGAGTACTTCTAATAAAGCAAGAGAACCCTCACGGCACGATGTACATTTACCACATGATTCTTCACTCGTAAATGTTAGAAAGTATTTTGCGATGTCCACCATACAAGTACTTTCATCCATTACAATCATTCCACCGGAACCCATGATAGAACCGATTTGTGTTAATTTTTCATAGTCAATAGGTAAATCTAGTAATGATGCTGGAATGCAACCGCCCGACGGGCCACCTGTCTGAACCGCTTTGAACTTCTTCCCATCAGGAATACCACCACCAATATCAAAGATTACTTCACGGAGAGTGGCACCCATAGCTACTTCAACCAGGCCGGTATTTTTTACTTTTCCGACCAGGGAAAAAACTTTCGTCCCCTTGCAGGTCTCAGTCCCCATTCCTGCAAACCATTGTGCACCGTTAAAGATAATTGGAGGTACACAAGCCCATGTTTCTACGTTATTGATATTTGTTGGTTTTTTCCAGACGCCTGATACCGCTGGAAACGGTGGCTTATGCATTGGCTCCGGAGGACGCCCTTCAATGGATGCTATCAGAGATGTTTCTTCACCACATACAAAAGCACCGGCACCTTTAACAATTTCTATATCAAAAGAAAAATCGCTTTCCAGAATATTATTGCCAAGCAGACCATGATTCCGTGCCTCTTCGATTGCTTTAGTCAATCTTTGCCGGGCGAGTGGGTATTCAGCGCGGATATAAATATAGCCGTTCTGAGCACCGATTGCCAAAGCTCCGATGAGCATTCCTTCAATGACCGAATGGGGATCAGATTCGATAATGCTACGATCCATATATGCCCCTGGATCTCCCTCATCAGCATTACATATGATATACTTTGAAGTCCCTTGCGATTTACGGCAAAATTCCCATTTAAGTCCGGTAGGAAACCCGCCTCCGCCTCTTCCCCTTAATCCTGACCTTTTTACTTGATCTATAATATCATCAGGGGATGGTTCCTGCAGTCCTTTGCATATAGAAAAATATCCGTTTCGTGCTACATATTCGGTAATATCCTCCGGATCGATAAAACCGCAATTGCGCAGAGCAATTTTCTGTTGTCTGGCACATGAAGGAATTTCTGAATATAAGGGAATACCAGGTGCAGTTTTTAATGTCTTACCATGTAAACCATACAGTCCGTGATCCAGTTGCATAATAGCATTTTGCGATGGCAGAATACCTTTTTTCCACTCTGGTAAAAGGTTCCGTATCAGCTCGGGAGTCATGTCTGCATAAACAACAGGAGCGAAACCGGGTATAAACACATTTATCATAGGCTCTCGCTGGCACAATCCGATACATCCGGCTATGGTAATTCTGGCACTGTCATCTGATAACTGCTCCTTCAAAGCAGTATAAAGGTCATCAGCCCCCGAAGCTTTTCCGCAAGTTCCCATTTGAACGGCTATTTTAAGCACATCCGGAAACAGACGTTTGACTCCTGTTTCGAAGAGCTGATCAAGAACTTTATTATTGATAACTATTGGTTTAACTTCAAGATCTGTACTCATTGACAATCTCTTTCACTTTTCCGGGTTTAACATTACCATAATATTTACCATTGATAGTCATAACTGGTGCAATACTGCAACAACCAAGACATCGAACACCTTCAAGGGTAAAAAGGCAATCGGGTGTTGTTTGCCCCTCCTTTATACCGAGATCCTCTTCAAGTGCGTTGAGGACATCAGCAGAACCACGTACGTGGCAAGCTGTTCCAAGACAGACACTGATTCGGTTTTTACCTCGGGGTGTCAAACTGAAGCCCGTATAGAAGGTCGCAACCCGATATACATTACTTATTGGCAAATGTAATTCATCAGCGATCATTTTAAGAGAAAATTCGGGCAAGTAACCAAAATGCTCGTTTACACTATGCATTACAGGTACTAGTGCTCCTTTTTGTTTTTTATGTTCATCTATTAACTTGTTAAGGATAGATACATTCTCTTGAATCATTTTCGGTTCAGAGTTTGATTGAGTATCCTGATGTGTAACGTTATCTGCAGAAAAACGCCATCGTAATTTTGCATCAAATCGCTTATTGGCGACAATGGAACGAACTGTTGTGAAAAAGTCAGGGATTTCAATCTGTATATCGTTTTTAACTTTTACAGCACATGCAATTCGCATGTTAGCCTGGCGTTCCTCTTTGGACATGAATATCTCTTCTGTCGGTAAAAGCGGTCCTCCGCCATTCAATACTTTAACTTTGCAATAGCCACATGTTGATTTTCCTCCACATGATGACGTGACCTGAATGCCGTTGTTTTTTAGTTCTGTAAGAAGATAGTTTCCTCCCCGGACGACAATTTCTCGTTGCTGGTCTGCTTCTTTAACGGTAATTTTGCAATTTCCATACGACACCAGGACACGATCTGCGATGATCAGAATTACACTGATTATTATAAGAATCAGGTTGATAACCAATAGTGCTGTAAAATTCATTCGATACCTACCATTCCGCCAAAGCCCATGAATGCCAGTGAGAGTATACCAGCAATAATCAGGATAATGCCTGTACCTCTGAGTCCTCTTGGGATATTGCCAATGAGTTGCAATTTCTCATTTATTGCAGCAACAACGACAATTGCCAGAAACCACCCCAATGCTGAACCGGCAGCAAAAAAAACAGTCTTGATAAAATTATAGTTACGCAGTATCATAAAGAGCGAAACAGCTAAAACCGTGCAATTGACTGTGATTAAAGGCAGAAAGATACCGAACGAAGCCTGCAGGACAGGGAAAAAACGTTCCATAATCATCTCAAGTAATTGCACAGTAGCAGCAATAACGATAATGAAAACCACATAGTAAAGAATTTCACTCCCTGTCGGGATAAGTATGAAGTGATAAATTGGCCAGTTGATCGCTGCTGTCAGTATCATTACGAAAGTGACCGCTACCCCCATTCCTGTAGCAGTTTTCAGACTGCGGGAAAGTGAAATGAATGGACACATCCCAAGCAAATAGGTAAGTGCAATATTGTGTGTTAGAATCGCGGCTATGAAAATTGTAAAAGCTGCAAACATTTTGTATAACTCCTGTCAGGCACGTTCAGTGGGGCTTATGGTTCGGGTAATCCAGAGAAATATTCCTATTAAAAAGAAAGCTCCCGGGGCCATTGACATAATTAACCATTTCTCAAAAGATTCCGTAACGAGAGGTATTCCGAGAATTGTCCCGAATCCGAGTAATTCTCTGATAACAGCAATGGTGATAAGGGTGTAAGCGTATCCAAGCGAATTTGCGATTCCATCAAGCATTGAAGGTATGATCGGCTTTTGTGAAAAAAAAGCTTCTGCACGGCCCATTATAATGCAATTGGTAATTATCAGACCGACATATGGGCCGACTGATTCACTGATCACCGGAAAGTAGGCTTTGAGAGCGCGATCAACTACTATAACAAAAGTCGAGATTACTATCATATAGGTGATTATTCGGGCACGTGCAGGTACAATTTTTCGTACCATTGAGATAAGTATTGCAGTTGCTAAAAGCACAAACAGCAAACCGGTACTCATTGCGATTGCGTTTTCTACTCTGTTACTGACTGCAAGAGCAGAGCAGATCCCAAGGCTCATGGAGGTTACGGGATGGTTCTTCCAGAGACCGTTTTTTAGAATTTTAACTCCTTCAGAACCGCCAATAAATTTTGTAAATTTCATAAACCTTCCCTGTCAGAAATGTGATCTTGAAGTGATTTATTAAGGATTTGTTTAAAAGCATTACAGCTTAAAGTCGCTCCTGATATACCATCGACCTCGTTTTCTTTACTTGCTTTTCGATTTGAGGTGATCTCGATTCCTGGGAAAATATGAAGATTTTTAAACTGATCAAGAAATTCCCTTTCACCGATTCGTCCACCAAGACCCGGTGTTTCCTCCTGATGAATAATGGTAATACCTTTAAGAGTTGCGAGATCCGGCTTAACAGCAATAATTCCCCGTATTGGTCCCCACAACCCGGAACCGGAAAATTCAAATGCGATGCTTCCACCACTGGTATGGTACTCAAGATGCTCTCCGGTTTCCATAGTAGTTACATTTTTATCGTAAGCCTCTTCCAGATTATCTTTTGTGAATGGTATATCCAGTGCTGACAAAACAGAAAATCGTAACTTCTGTTGTTCGTTTCGCTGGATTGCAGGCGCAGTTGAGGCATCTACTGCAAGCAGCATTGTAGTTAGAATCGAACCAAGAATCATCACGAAGAAAATCATTTGCAATGCTTTTTTCATAGTGTATTCACCTTAACATCTGGATATTTGACTAATAGAACAATATGGTCTATAAGAGGGGAAAAGGCATTCATAAGCACGATACTGAACATCACACCTTCAACATATCCCGAAAAGGAACGGATCAACACGGTAAGGATTCCGCAACCGATACCGAAAATATATTTACCTGTTTTTGTAACAGGAGAAGTAACCGGATCGGTGGCCATAAACATTGCTCCGAAAAGCAAACCACCTGCAAGTAGTTGAAATAATGGCGGAGCGACTTGTGAGGGCCAGATCTGATGACCAATCCCAGCTAATAGTGCCACAGTGGCAAGATAGACCAGTGGTATTCGCCAGTTGGCCACTTTGGTAAAAATGAGAAATAACCCACCAATGATAATTGCCAAAGCGCACGTTTCTCCTGCGCTGCCGGCAATAGTACCCATAAATAGATCAAGATATGAACTCATTACCCCGGTCGATTTAAATTGAGAAAGAGGTGTAGCAGCCGTAATCGCATCGGCCATGGGTATCTGCCAGCGTGTTGTCATGATCGCAGGAAAGGAAATTGTTATAAAAAGTCGTCCAACCAGAGCGGGATTAAAAATGTTCCTTCCAGTCCCCCCGAACATCTCTTTTCCAAACAGAACTCCTGCTATGATACCTACAGCAACAAGCCAGAGTGGAATCGTAGGTGGCAGAATTAACGGGAATATAAGGCCGGTAACTAAAAAGCCCTCATTAATTTCCTCCTTACGAAATATTGCAAAGAGGACTTCAACCAATCCACCGAAAACATACGATACCGCTATTATCGCAAGTACACGAAGACCGAATAGGAAAACCGAGGCAATAACCGCCGGAGCAAGTGAAAGGATCACCATACTCATATACCTTTTGATCTCAATTGCATCCCGGATGAAAGGTCTTTTCGATGTTGATTGTGATGGTGCCAGAATAATATTTTCAATTGTATAGAAAAGCGGATACAGCGCTCTGAATCGCCCGGTAGCACCAAAATGAGATCTGTATTTATCAAAAATATTTTCAAGAAACAGCATCGTACTTGCTCCTCAGTGGTTGAATCAATTTTTTTTCACCTTCTACCGAATTTTCTATCAAGCCCATTTCGACTTTTATTTGTTGTAATCCATCCGCAATATTTGAGGCAACATCGATTTTGGAAGGGCAAACATAGGAACATAATCCACATCCAATGCACAAATCAATTCGAAGCCGTTGTGCCTGTTCGAGCATTTTTCCCTGTATATATCGATTCAGTTGCAGTGGTAAAAGACCGGCAGGACATACATCCTCGCAAAAGCTGCAAGAGATACATGGCCGGTGCTCACCTCGAAGAGACGTTGTTGACTTTTCTTTCATCTTAAATCGTAATGAACCAAGAAAACTACGTGAATATGAATACCGGGAATATCCAGGTTTGATAAAGGGCAACAGTTCTCTTTCTGTTTCCTCCGGAATCAGGGTGATTCCCTGGCACTCGATATCGATTCCTCTTTGTGTTTCAGGAAACACTGAACCGCTGAAAACACCCCCATTAACAACGCGCACGGGTTTTGTGATTCCAAATTCCTTTATCAGTAAATCGATTGGGTATCCATCAACAATTGACACATGGAGAGCATCCCTGATATCCGGTCCTGTCACTGCAATGATACGGGTGAAGGATATCTTGCCGGTAGAAGCGTAAAGCCCCAATGAGGCCACATCTTTCAATCCACATGATCTTATCTTTCCGCTATCAACTCCGAGAAGCCGGGCAAGTAATCTCATATTATCAAATGGATATTTGTGTGGAATTTCGTGGAATATGATTCCATCTATTCCTTTAAAATTATCAGACAATTCCTTATTAAAAACTTTCCATTTTGCGGATAGGACAATGTGGACAGTACCGGTATTTGAACGTGAAATAAGTTCCTGAATTCCGGTCCGTAGACAGATATCTTTTGGGTCAATTCCCGCTAATGAATTAGTAAAGCAAGGTTCTGTACTGAAACCGATTATCAGAAATTGATCAGGATTTGATGCGGGATCAGGTACCAAGTCATCTTCTATACATTTGATATTCGGCATTACGTTTGAGGAGAGCAGGGCAAAAGCCTTTTCGCTGTTCCAGTCATTTACATCATTATTCGATGTATCCTGGACTTGTGTTCTAAGTACAATATGGTCATTAACTTCAGAAAGTTTGACAACACCACATGTTGGTGCAAAGAGAGGGATCTCAAACTGACCTGAAGCTGTTGCGAGGATTTGGCCCTTTTCCACGTATTCGTTATCAGTAACAACGATCCGTGAGAAACGAAGTCTGCGCGAAAACAAAGGCAGGTATAGACAGTCCGGAATTGGCATTTGCCGTACCATCATCGATGGGTCTCCCAAAACGGGAACGTTTAATCCACCACGAAATTTCATATTATTCCTTAATAAAAATGAGATAGTCATGTTGTGAAATAGACAGTAAATGTTGATCCATAATTCTTTTCGCTTTCACCCTTGATTTTTCTGTTTGTGATTCTGAGCGACTTTTTAACAATAAACAAACCGATCCCACTTGATGCACTGTTATGCCGAACAGCTTCTGGAGCACGAAAATACTCATATCAAATGTAATGTTATGTGACGCCGCAACCGGGTTTAACTTTTCAGTACAACACAGAATCATGGAAGCAATATTGATTACCTCTTTTTTTTCTGAAGATGTCGTATCATTCAATAGAACTCCGCACCGAAACATGATATACCAGTGTGTATTACTGCAGAGCATATCATTACTGAACTGCATGGTACCGCCATGAATACCCTTTTTCTTCGGGATGATGCGGCTGTAATCTGAAATGACAGTTGGCATTATAGTTTTAATTGTCTGTTTTACGTTTGTGGTATTCAAGTCGGCTTCGAACATTTTAAAGAAGACGTTTCGGCTCGATCGGTTTTTCGATTACCCAGGCCCTGTTATGCTCTTTACTATTAAAATATGGCCGGATCATTTCACCCAGAGAAGTCATAAATATTATTGAAATATCAGCATATTTGGTACGAAGTTCCAAATAGTTTATCAAACCGGCATCCATGGTTTCAATCACCACATCAATTATGGCCAGTTCGGGCTTATCGTTCGTTCCCTGAAGTGATTCAAAAACTCCTTCATCGTTTTAAAATTATCGACCCAGTTGCCATCTTTTGTAAGAATAGCAGATACAACTTCCTTAATATAATATCTTTGTCATCATAAATGTGAGCAATATACTGAGACATGTAGATATCCATTTTTATTATCACCTGATGACACAAAGGCTCCTTTTTTAATTTCACTATAGAACCGTTATTATATTGACGTGCACCACATTAGCAATAACCGTGCCATATGATTTTTCATTTTTTTATAACTGGATAACGATTGGTTGAGAAATAATTAATGAAGAGATAAGAACCGGTTGTTTAACTTAATTCTTAAAGGAGTATTTTTGCTTTTACTGAGATCAGTTTTACTCTTCGCAGATTCCTGCATAAAAGATAACCATCGTGATACAGATTATTCGCGGACAACTCCTGTTGACAAGTTGCGTCCTGATTAGCCAGCCTGATGATATGGAAAATAAAGGGCAATTACTGTGTAATATTCTTGGTCAGGAATTAACAACTATCATTCCGGTCCGTGATATGTCCAGAATTGACGAATTGATCAACGCAGGCTTTCTGATGAATTAATCGGCTGATTACTGGAATATGAATGGGAAGGTAATATACGAGAGTTGGAACATGTTATTCAAATATTAATACTCTTGTCAAAAGATGGTGAAATCTCCTCGAATCTACTTCCTGGTAATATCAAGAAAGAAGTACCTTTTTTTGAATTTCTTTTCATGTAAAGATATCAGTTTGCCACAGTACATGAATGATCCTGAGAAAGCGATTTTAACACAAGTACTTAACCGTTGCGAAAACAGTAAAACACAAGCATGTAAATTGCTTGGAATTCCGCTACCCACCCTGAAAAGCAAGCTTCAAAAGTTCGGGTTACAATAAACAGGTTTTAAAAGCAGCTTCCAATAATGATTTTTCATCCCTTTCTCCACTCGTGGAGAAAAGGAGCAAAAGCATTATTTCTCTTTTTCCCCTCACTATTCACTAATGGAGAAGGAGCCAGGGGATGAAGCGATATGCGAGTTGTTGAGTAATCTCAAACCAATAAAGTGAACACCTATTTTTCAATTTTTAAAATTATGCCTTAACGTTTGTTTTTTTTCAGCTCGCTGCACCAGCGAAACCACTCTTTTTTGATCTGATATCACTGGAATTATACGACCAGTAAAGGTGAAATAACGGGCAGACTGGGCAGAATTTACCGATCTGCTTATTATCACCTTCGAATCAGTGCGTGGTATGGAAAGAACTTGTGTGCTGGATGAATTATGCACTATTTGAGTAGTCTGTGCTTTCATCGAAGCTGCCGGAAGCTGACTTACCGCTAAAGTGTCGGATATTGTAATCTTAAGTGATGCGTCCCTTGCTGGACCCCAGGTACCCCAACCTCCTGCATTATATACATTTTCATATCCCAGCGACTCCAGGTACGTTGCAGCCTGACCAGCCCGGTTCCCCGATTGACAATAGAGCACTATCTGCTGCTGTTTGAGCAGTGCTGGCGCATATTTTTTGAAATCGTCAGTCCAGGCAATGTTGTAAGGTTTGCATCGTTCGTTCCCAATCATTCCTGAGCCGGCAACCTCACCTGAAGTCCTCACATCGATAAGCACAAAATCAAACGGAGGATTTGTCTTAAGCCAGGTTGCAAGCGTATCCTGTGACAGGCTTTTAAAACCGAAAACTGCACTGCTAAACGCTAACAGTATTAAAAAGATTCTATTCATGTCGTACTCCTTACAATGTAAACATCTTCATTAATTTCAAACTTATGACACACTACCCAGTTGCGACAATACATAACTTATATGCGATATTATTCCCGTTTTTATTGCCTGTTCATCAGGGGTGAACCTTGAGCTGTGAAGACCGGATCCGTTAAAAGATCCATCCAGCGGACGAACACCAAGATGAATAAAGATCCCTTTCAATATCTGCTGATAAAATGCAAAATCTTCAGCATACATACTGGGATTGTGTCTGATTTCAAGGCGCTTCTCCCCCGCGATCGATTCAAATACCGCCTGAAACTGCTGTGCAATCTGCGGATCATTATTGGTGGGCGGAAATGTTTTAAGAAAAATCACCTCAGCCTGTGTTCTGAATGACTGCGCTGTAGCCGAAACCATTTCGGTGATACGCTGCATGAGATTTTCAAGTAGTACCCTGGAGTGACAGCGAATCGTCCCATGAAGAATCGCATGATCGGGAATAACATTGCGCTGACTTCCCGCCTTGAATTCTCCAATTGTCAGTGTTACCGGAACAAACGGAGATACCTCGCGACTCACCAGCGTCTGAAGTTGAATAACCAGTGTGGACGCACACACAATCGGATCGATAGTAACTTCAGGGGTCGCACCATGTCCACCCTTACCATGTACAATAATATCAAATGCCGTTATACCTGCAAAATCCAGGTTTTCTTTTACACCTACAGTGCCGACTGGATGATCTGTGTTGACATGAAGACCAAAAATTGAATCAGCTTCAGGCAGCACCTTATTTTCAATAAGTTGAAATGCACCTCCCGGCTCAACCTCCTCTGAGGGCTGAAAAAGACAATAAACGGTTCCTTTCCAGAGTTCACTGATCTGGTTGAGCAATTCAGCGGCTCCAAGAAGAATAGCCGTATGCATATCATGTCCGCAGGCATGCATCACCCCGTTTTTTTTCGAACAGTATGGTAAACCTGATTTCTCATTGATTGGAAGAGCATCCATATCTGCACGCAGAATGACACTTTTTCCCGATCCACTGGCAATTGGTGCAATAACGGCTGTTTTTTCAAGGTGATATTGTGAAGCAATACCACACGTTGTCAGCCGGTTAAAAACCAGTTCCGCAGTTTTATACTCCTGCCCGCTCAGTTCAGGGTTCTGGTGAATATGGCGGCGGATTTCAACAATTTGAGGATAGAGTTTATCGATTTGATCGTTAATTTTTTTTGTATCTGTTAAATTCATTTTATAATTTCAGGTTGAAATTAAGGTAACCGTTTAAAGGTTCAGGGTTCAAGGTTCAAAGGTTGTAAAATTTGACATTAATATAATGTAATTAATTCAGGAATTACCCTTTTTTTATCCCGGAACTCAGAACATCGAACCAGTGAACGACTATAAATTAACTTGCAATTTCTTTGATAAATATATATTCTAACCGTTCAAAGGTTCAGAGTTCAAGGTTTTGATTCTTTAAACTTTTGAACCCTGAACGTTGAACCTTTGAACGATTTTTAAGAGTCCTTTGCATCATCCGCCCCCACTTAACACATTCTTAACACACTTTTAATATAATCCCAACATTCATCTGGTATACTTCATATAGAACTAACAATGGAGATACTATATGGCATACCTGGTATTAAAAGATGAAATAACGTTTGCAGACGAATGGGATAATGAAGAAAAATTTTATGAATTTGATCCCAGTGACAAAGAATCGGTCGATAGAATTCACCAAATCCTGTTTTTGCGAAAATATGGGGTGATTCGAAACAGCCAAACTGTTCTTGCCGGGATTTGTGAAAAAACACTTTCACCTGCACAGAAGGTCAAAGCTGAACCCTTGGCCAGACGAATTCTCGAGAAGGTAAAGAAATTCCTTAGTTCACTCTCAAGTACTTACGCCTGTTCACTTAATCCACGCGGTTTGATAATAACTTCCAGTCCCAGGCGGTTTAATACCTGAAGAGCTTTTCCTAATTCAACTGTTGGTTTTCCCCGCTCCAATTCAGAAAGAAACCGCTCGCCAACACCTGACATTCCTGCTACGGTTGCCTGTGTCGTTTTGATCTCCTTTCGCCTGAATCTGATTACAGAGCCGACCTGTTCAGGGGTAGAAATTTTACCGTACGGGACAATCGGTGTATTCATCACGCCTCCACTATAATATTTTTACCGAACGGTATAATTTTGAAGCAGACATGCAACTTATTTGTGTCAGAAGCATTATTGACCAATTACTTTAGTTTCGCAGGGTTTTCAATTGCCCTTTTCCCTTCCCCATCTCCATTAACTTTGGAGAGGGAGATTGAGGGCGGAGGCAATACGCGAATTAATGCGTATTGTTGCAAACACTCAAGGGAATACACACTTATTTTTCCGAGCACTATCTCAATATTCTGGAATTCCACTTCCACTTACCCATTTTCCCCCTTTTCCAGAAACAACTGGTACTGTGGTAACCAGTGAAGCAACATCTATTTCTGTGGTATACGTATAGGCAGATGCTGGTGAAAATACTACATCAACCGGCCGTGCAACATTAGTTCGGTTTGCATCCCAGTGATAATGGTTTCCGCCTGAAGCTACATTTGTCGTGGTAAAATTCACTTTACCATTTTCTTCTCTGTAGGTAAGAGCATTTACATCTTTAAAATAGTTATACTCAGCAGAAACTTCTGCTGTTTCCCCTGAGGAGTTCGTTCCAGAACAGCCTATTGCAAAAAAGGTGCAGTTGTCAATAACATTATTAAACAGATGACAGTTTGTCGGTAACGCAGAGGTTTTGCTGGCGTGAACTTTCGGCACCCGTCCTGAGCAATCAACCCAGTAGCAGTGATGATAGGTTACCTTTGTGTCCAGAACAAGTGAAGCATAGGGATCATTGCGATAGCAGTTGAGATGGTTGTTGCCATCATAATATACATAAGATAAAGTTGCACCACTGGTGCTTTCCAGATCATTTCCATCACTGATCCACTTGAATGAACAGTGATCAATCCAGATATTGGATGTCGTCACCGGAGTAATACCATCCCCGGCTTCAACAAACTTTGGATTGATATCATAGATTGCAAGATTTCTGAAAATGCAATTCTTCCCATTTTCGTTCCCACGTATGGTAATGGCTGATCCCCGAAGATTGGCGCCTCTTCCCATACCGATTAATGACTTGTTTGCCCGGCAGGTTATCCATTTATCAGTAAGGGTGACCGTTGACAAAACCGTTTGCCCACTTTCACAGGTTCCATCGAAGGTAACCCTGTAATAGGTATTCTGTGGATTCAGATCTGCTATAGCGCATTGACATGTACACCATTTGTAGGGAGATGAATGGCTGGTCCTGAAGTCATATGTCCCTTCAGGGACAAGAATTGTTCGTGCAGTTGTATCTTTAAGATATTGTTCAATCTGTGCAGCAGTAGTTGCAACCACAACTGAACCAACAGCTCCACCTGTTGTTGCAGCACCAAAGCCAATCGGTGAAATATTGAATGTATAACGCAAAACAACCTTTCTGTCTGAAGTTTCATTTGACCAGATCCATTTTGCAGTCGAACCTGAAGCAAATCCACTTACTGGCAATCCACCCGGAGTTACTGATGAGCTACCTGATACAGAGGCTGATGCCCATGATGTATCATTGAATGATAAACTCTTCCACCTGTTGTTTTCGGGGGACGCATTTACTTTCCATCCAGACCCACTCACATATGTCTTCTCAAGTTCATCAATATGTATAAGAACCCCCGGAGTACCGAACCCATTTACTCCAACAACTGCAATAACATTTTTCCCGGGAAGAAAAGTTAATGGAACGAACGTGACTTTCCCAGCGACCGTTTGTGTTGCAATCAATTCACCATTATAATATAACCTGAATCCACCATCACCAACAGCATAGATACCAGGTCCGTTCCCTGCTGTGTAATTTTTACCAATAAGAACAGAACCAACAGTGTCACCACTACCAAACTTCTGATCTGATGGTAACACAACTACTTCTGTACCATCAAGAGCAATCGAATCAAAAGCCACAGTATCTTCACTGTCAGTAAAAAATGGACTTGATGAAATATTTAGTATTTTTCCACCTCCATAAATCACCACACTGACGGATCTTTTCATGTACTGGTTATATAGATGCCATGGTGATGTTCCGGAAAAGGTTTTTATTTGTGAATTATATGACAGTGTGAATGGAGTACCATCATCGCTACTTGAGTCTTTTATTGATACTGATATACTATCAATACTGCTGCTGCTTTTTGAAATTGTTCCCGTAATAAACTGCTTTGCAAGGATAATATCCGGAATCTTCCCCTCAGAAACAAAAACTGGAACTGTTCCGACAGTCTGATTTTCCGTTTTTAATTCCAGACTGTCGACAGGAGATACTGAAGCAATCAAGCCAACGACTTTTTTGTCCAATTCTGCAGTTAAAGAGATCAACGGGTGATCAGAACTGTACGTAATTTTAAAATATCGATTAAAATCACCTGATGACATTTTAACAAGATAGACTCCGGACCTCACTGTAGAAGGCAGGATGAGAACCTGGTGAAACTCGGTTCCTTGCGGTTGAAATGTCCGGGAGTACACTGTTTTTCCCTGAAGATTTACTAAATCGATTAATAAAGGTGTATCGACAGACACTTTGATTTTATTCCCATTGGTACTCTTTCTTTCATGTTGTCCCATCACGGAAGTTGTTGCAATCAGAAATTCACCATTTTTATCTGATCTGGTCTCAATACCCAGGGAGTGCAATGTAACAATGATATTTTCAAGCGGCTGATTTTTCGATGATACAATTCGTCCATTCAATGAACCTGCAACTTCCATTGTTAACCCTAAACTGATTAGAACTATCATAAAGAATCTGTTTCGCACAATGTACTCCTGACCCGTTCAGATAAACCTCAACCTTAAATATAATTAATTAGATAATACTGGGTTATAGACTCATTTTCTAAATTTTTTATATCCAAACCCATAAAACTAAATTAAACTCATATTGGATCCATTTTCCATATCAACAGAGAGAAGTGCGCTCATGCCTATTTACAAATGTCCTGTTTACCTTTATTCGTCAAACCTACTGATAGTAGTCTTTTTTGCGATTCGGTCATTACACCCCAAATGACCATTCCAATCTCAATTGTATCACCAACAAATGATTCTATCACCCCAGATACACTTCCGGCATCAGACCCCTTTATTACGCATATTCGGGACTCCAGCATTCCATCCCCTACCCGTTTCTGCTGTTACAGTACAGACAGCGGGAAACTGACTTATGAATATTTGTTGTCAGAAGATGCAATTTTTACAAGTAACGAGATTCTCTTTTCTGAAATGTCTTATACCCAATGCTCTGTCTGGAATCTTAAAATTAACACCCGATATAACTGGATGGTGCTCAATTGTAAAAGGTGTCAGGAGTAAGGAGTAAGGAGTAAGGAGTGAGGAGTATGTATTGCAACTCAGATCTTGCATTCGCCTCTTTCCCGGCTCTTTTCCCATTGGAGACGGAAACTTTCAGCACCCTTCCGATGCAATCAACCCAGTAATAGTGATGATCAGTTACTCAGAGTAAAACAACTACTCACGAATCAGAATAGTTATGACGCCTAATTTTTCTACATTTCCTATCCCCAAACCCATAAAATAGATTAAATTTATACTAGATCAATTTTTCATCCAACAGGGAGAAACGAGCTCATGTCAGTGTCTAAACCGCCTGTGAACCTTTTTTGGGCAAACCTTCTATTATTTGTTTTTTTTGCGTCACAATCACTTCATGCACAAGCGATCATTCCAATCACTATCGTATCACCATTAAATGACTCCACTACTCCAGATACTCGCCCGACATCCGATCCTTTAATTGCACATGTCCTTGATTCCAGTATTCCCGCTCCTACTCTATTCTACTGGAACACTGCTGACAGCGGCAAGTTAATATATGATTTTGTTCTGTCCGAAGATACAATCTTCACAACTAATGAAGTTCTCTTTTCAGGTATCTCTGACACACAGTGTGCGGTCTGGAATTTAAAAATAAACACTAAATATTTCTGGGCTGTTTTCGGTAAAGACAGCTCAAATATCGTTGCCGCTTCTGCAGTTTCCACATTTAAAACACCAGACCTCTGGCCAAGAATGCTCTATATTGACGGTACAAAAAATGTACGGGATATCGGCGGATTGAAAACTATTGAAGGAAACCTGGTTGGTCAGGGACTATTCATCCGCAGCGCAGAGCTTAACAAGACTCAAGCTATTACTCAAAAAGGCCTTGAGCAACTTTATCGATTGGGAATAGCTTCTGTAATTGACCTACGAGACAGTTTAGATAATCCCCAGTTAGTAATATCGTGGCTTCAACGTTATATTCGTCCTGTCAATGATGATGGAAGCGGTATGGAGCCCTATCTTTACGGCCTGAAAAATACCACCGTTTCGATTCGTACCGTATTTAAAGAGCTGGCAATAGCTCAGAACTATCCGGTATTTCTTCACTGCCGCATCGGCGCTGATCGTACAGGAACGATTGCAGCACTCCTTGAAGCCATTTTAGGGTGCAGCGAACAACAAATGGGCCTGGATTATATGTGGACATCACTTTCATTAACTGGTAGTAGAGATACAACGTATTCACAATGGACCAACATGATTGCTTATCTCAAATCTTTTGACAAAGAAACATATACAATTCAGCGAGGCAGCTGGAATTACCTTCAGAGCATAGGGGTTTCGGTAAAAGAGTTGATCGCTATCAGAACAATTTTTATCAATGATGACCGACAGCCGTACCCGACTCTTTCAACTATAAACAAACCTACCGATTATAAATATGTCGCAATGGTCCCAATTCAACCACATGTTACCTTATCTGGCAGTTTGAACCTTTACAGCCGCCAAACAATAACAACACCATTCGTTTTTGACCTTTTGGGAAAACGGTTTTATGTTTCATCGAAGACGCATGGTAATTCCCAGGAAACAAATGCTGAAAATTTTCCCTGTGCTACAGGGTTGTACATTGTAAAAGGAGTAAGGAGGAAGGAGGGGATTGAGGCGGTGCACTGAGCGGCCTCGAAGTGGGGTGAGGCGAATGCGAAAAACGCGAACTGCTATTTCACACCCTTAAAAGTAACACCATCCGGACTTTCCTTTTGCGTGGCATAACACAATCTTACCCAGGCTGGGTTCACCACATGAGAATAGATTCTGAACTCTTCAATTATTCCGCGATAACCACCGTTGTTAGCTGCAATCCATCCAAGAACCAATGTATCCTCAGGACTCTGAACCAAAGATAGCAATCCACCATTCAAATTGGCACTGTCAACTTGAACCCCATTTACATAAAGAACGGTTCGCGAACCATCCCTTACACATGTTATATGCGACCATTGCCCGGAAACCACTGTTGTTGTACAGGGCAGATCTCTATCAATGCTGAAAATCCAGTTATTACTGCTATCAATCTCAAGCCCGCTGTTATCAAACCTGAAAACGCTTTGTTTTCCCATTGCGCTACCCGAAGGTTTCACCCAGAGAAAAAACGAATAGATGCTATCTGCTTCACCACCTCTGCTAACAACACCGAACTCAATATACTGAGAATCCGCATCAAAAACCTGAGCTCTCCCGATTATGCCAGCAACATCATTGGCACCATCCATTCCAGATGGGGTACCCTGCCGATTATTAGATGTCGCATCCAACTGAATTTTTCCGCCAGATTCACCAAGATGCCATACATTTTCAAAGCCACCGGATGTATCAAATACCGCTTTTGCATTGGAAAATGTCGAACCTTTTCTATTTCCCCAGTACAAATGCACCACCTTTTCAGGTGAACTTCCACAGAGTGTATCAACTGATATCCAGATAGCAGCTGCACCATTGGCACTATCCCATTGTTCGATTTCAAACGGTACCAGCACATTATTGGGCTTAACCACCCGAAGGTCTTCACCCTTTTTCTTTGCTGATGAAAAATCGAAATTCGCACTGGTTAACCGTAACAGCAGCGGGAAATTGAACAGTGTATCAGAAGGGTTTAACCCGGCTGCAGCTGCATTTACCGTTACAGTCCCCTCATGTTGCCATGCAGTAATTTTCTCTATCTGAACCGATTCCCCCGCACTTACTGTTACAGAAGGTATCTCAACCGGTACCTCTGTTGCATCAAGAGCCACTATTCGAAGTGTATATTCTGATGGAGGCAGATCAGTAATTGAATAAACACCATTCATCGAATCAATCTCAGCAATTCGTTCCATTCCGTAAACCTGAACAAAGAACCGTTTCCCTTTGCCTTCAAGTCGCTGCTCAAAAACTCCCTGAACACCTCCTGTCGCAGCCGTAGTAAGTTTCCCGACATCCTCAGCGTCACCTTCAAATATTTGACGCTTAAAAACCACACCCTCGTCCGACTCTTTACTGAGAATCTCAACAGTATACACACCGGGTGTAAGCCCGCCAAGAGTTATTGTACCATTCGCATCCGTAACTGTATCGATCACTGTGCCCTCCACCCGATTGCCAGAACCCGCAGCGGGTGAGACATAATACCCAGATGGACGTACACGCACATCAGCTTTACCAACCGGATCTCCACTACTCCCAACAACCTGTGCCGAAAATCCATTTGTGGTCGTTGATTCCGACCCGCCTGCAAGATTTTCAGTGCAGGAAAAAAATACACAGCTCAACAATACAGAAATAATATGCAAAAGTATACGACGGTTGCCGACATTCATTTGTCCTCACCCTCCTGCCGTATTTCAGGAATTTTCGAGACGGGAAATAACTGAAGATTGATCTGATATGCTCTATCAACCTTTTCACATGATGCCGCAATTTCGATCAATTCATGCCGCACTCGCGAAAGCAGATCACTAACCCGTTTTACACCCTCTTCATTGATAGATACTGTTACAGTTGAAATATCACGCAGTTCTTTGGGTGTCTTATCAATCGCCTCCGCAGCCAGCCGGCTTGCCTCCTTCTGATACGAACGAATCGCAATCGACTGCCATTGAACACCAGTTGTTACAAATTTTTCGGTCAGACGATAAATCCCCTGATCATCCTGTTTGATCATCCCGAGACTACAAAGCAACTTTACTGCTTTTTTTGCCTCACTAACCGATATCGGCGGATTCACCAGTTCAGAGAGCGCCTGATAATCATCGCGGAAATCGATGAAGTTAAGTATCTCCCGAACCGCAGTGTAATACCAGTGCTGATAAAACTCATAATTTGTAGAATCAACCTGTTTTTCCGAAATCTCACTGAATTTTAGTAATTTCTCAAAATAATGTTTCCTGTCCTCGTTAGTTGTTGATTTTCCAAATAATACAAGAAGGCGGAAATACTCGCTCTGCCGCGTACTCAAGCCCAGCAGATCGGCAAACACATCAATTTTTTTCGAGCTGATATGCCGCTTGCCCTGTAACACCTTTATTATGAGACCGTGGTCCATCTCAATTTTCCCGGCGATAAGGCGGTAGGAATAATTGGGATTTGCCGCCTTCTTCTCGACATAAAAATCGCTGATATACTGGCGGTAATCGTAATAGGTGTAAATGGATTTCACTATGCACTACTCCTGGGCTTTATCTCTTATAATATAGCGATTCAATCAGCTTCAGGCAAGCTAATATACTTAAAAATCGAATATCCGGTGACATATTTGTCACCAATTTTCCTGAAAAATTATTATTATTAACTGATTTTTGCAGTTTTCCCTACATTATTTTTCATTACGCTTAATTTTTTGTCACCGGATCGGTGTCTCTTTCATCACACTTTTTCCACTCAATGATGCTGAGTGATGGTTTAGAAAAAACTCTTGTCAGATGTCTTTAGCACTAATTGTTTGTTTTAAGCATACAATAGTACATGGATAAAAATGACTGAACCAGGAGAAAGGGGGATCAGAAAAAAGAAGACAATATCCGATGAAAAATACAGCATGGTGAGTGAGGCGAAGCGCGAAATACGCTGAAATTCGAGGTTAGTCACCTTCGACGACGCCAGAGGCTCTAGGTGCGGGCACACAGAAGGTAACCGTCGCGACACACGGTCTGGGCCCCACCAAATCGCCACTGGCGTCCATAAAATAAAAATACAATTGAAACTCAGAACTCACTAAAACGGCTCAAAACGTGCCTATCCCATCGCAAGTTTAAATCCTTCTGGAGATGCCAATTGCAGCGTGAATGTTCTGCCTGAGCCGTCAGGTAGAAGTAACGGTTTCTGTTGTACCTCATCAAGGATC
>JBNKZD010000209.1:0-41218 GCA_050301235.1 Chitinispirillaceae bacterium
TTCAATCAGGGTTATGGGATTCTGTATGGGAAAATTATAAAGAATTACGAAATGCAGCATAAACTTAACAAATGGGATGTCAAAAATGAAGGTTACACCCGTTTAAAATAAATGGTATCTTTATTATGAGGGAACTATTGCAACCTGTTAAAGTCGTCAAAATGAATCTAAATATCTACGAATATATTGATTATAAAAAATACCTGAGTGATTGGCGTAAGGAGTCAAAGCGTTGTAACCCTGGTTTAACTCATGAGTATTTATGTTTCACGTTAGGACAGAAAAGCCGATCATTTTTTAATGATTTAGAAATGGGGCGGAAATTAATCAGTCCAGGGATACTTGAGAGATTAACGGAACTTTTAGAACTGAAAACTGATGAAGCGAAATATTTCAGGGCACTGGTGGGGTAGGCAACCTTCAACATTTCAGGAAAAAGAGTTCTGGTTTGAACAGGTTGTTGAATTAAATAATACCCCTAAAAAATTTATTAAAAAGGAATTGTACCTATATTTTAGAGAATGGTGGCATTCTGCAATTCGATCGGTTCTGGATACTGTTAATGTGAATTCGGAGTATAAGATACTTGCCGACAAACTTTACAACAAGGTAACTGCCAAACAAGTCCAGGAATCCATTGGTTTGCTTTCACGTTTCGAACTGATCAAAAAAAATGATGCAGGGTATTGGAAACCTACTGATAAAGTTATTTCAACTGCTGATAACATAAAAGATGAATGTTTACGCCATTATCAGTTGACTAACTTATCAATTTTACGACAAATCCTGGAAGAGGGAAAACCTGGGAGTCATGATAGTTCATTAGTAACTGTAAGTGTTACTCAAAAAGGTTTAACAAGAATTATTAATAGAATCAGGCAGTTACGTTCGGAGATCATCTCCATTGCTCATAAAGATGAAGGAATTGCAGAGAGGGTATACCAGATTGCTGTTCATGCTTATCCAATTTCAAAAAAGGATTAATAGATATGATTAGATTGATCCTTTTTATAACTCTATGTTTAATGCAATCATGCTCACGAGATCGAATTTCCGGAACTGCTACAGACACCAATTCCGGGTCAATTTGCGGATCAGCAAAAATCGCGAATAACTTGTACAGAGGATCTATTGATGTCACGCTCATTGCAGAGGATAGCGTCGTTAAAACGGAGACAACAGTAGATGGAAATTTTGAATTTGATTCTTTGAAAGAAGGTCGATATTCTATCAATATTTACAATGATAGTGTCCTGATAGGGAAAAATTCTGACATATTTCTTGAGGTTAGCGAGAAGAAAAAATTGGTAATTCAGGTCGTAATATTAGTTAAGCAATATTTTTATATAACGTATATTGAGAA
Organism: Chitinispirillaceae bacterium; assembly: GCA_050301235.1. Classification (GTDB taxonomy): domain Bacteria; phylum Fibrobacterota; class Chitinivibrionia; order Chitinivibrionales; family Chitinispirillaceae; genus JAFGIN01. The sequence goes on from JBNKZD010000209.1 coordinate 1,364, forward strand.
TAATCAGAATGTGAAAATAAATAGTTACAGTTTTATCGGTTCAGAAGGGAAATTAAACTCTAACAATGATGGTGAATTAGTGGCAACTTTTCCTGAGCTAGATACTGTTATAATTTCGTTGGGAATTGTTAATTCCGGTGAAGACGAACTGTTAAAAATCGAGTTCGTTAAAAATATTGATGGTACGTACAGTACCTTACCAATTGTATTAAAACCTTCTTTAATTATTACCAATAATGAAACTGTTAAAAATGCCGGAACAGGAAGTGATTCAGTTTTAGTCCTGATTCGTGGAAAAGTTTATGAATAATATCTTTTTATATTCACTTGTGGGAGGTTGGAAATGAAATTTGAACGTCTTTTTTTTATTGCATCGCTCTGTATCAGTGTGATGTTACCCGGGTGCAATACATCTTTAAGTGTAAACGAAATGTACGCTGATGGAACCTCCTCGGTGTTGTTGAAAATAGCATCTTCCCCAAACTCACCTTTCTCCAGAATAGCTAAACGTGCGAATATCAAAATCAGCGCTTCAGATATGAACACCATCATTCGTGATCTTGTAATTACAGATAGTTCGGTTGAAGGAACTATCACCGGGATACCAGCTGGAGTGGACAGGTTATTTACTGTATCAGTATATGATTCACTTGATACTTTGCAATATACAGGGAATGCAACAGCTAATTTACCACGGGGAACAACGGTTAGTATTCCAATTGATATTATTCGAGTTTCAGCAAACGCTGTTATCAATGGCAGAGTGATTGAATCTGATAGTAGTTTGCGTAGCGGTCTGGTAGCTTATTACCCATTAAATGGCTCAGCAGAAGATGAAAGTGGGTTAATGAATAATGGCGCTATACATGGTACAACATTAACAAGTGATCGGTTCGGTACAGCTAACAAAGCATATCAGTTTAATGGTATAGATAACTATATAGAAGTGCCCTATGATTCAACCTTAGATTGTGAAAAGAGAATTTCGGTCGCAGTATGGGCAAAATCAGATATTATGGGGGATCAATACCTGGAGGATGGCATTATACTACAAATGGGAAGTGGTGGTGAAGCTGCTTATGGTATGTGGGTTGGAAAATATGTAGATGTTATGCAGTTTGTATTCTGTAATCACCAATCATCTGCAGAAACTACTCTGGTTGCAATTAATACTGCAACAGTAAATGGTGCTGTTCGTAATACTGTATTATTGGATACATTATGGCATTTTTATGCATTTTCATTTGACGGTACGATAATGAAGGCGTATGTTGACAACAAATTGATAGGAACAAAAAATGCCGTTGCAGGCCCGATCACTAATGGCTTACCATTGCGTATTGGTACCGAAAGTAAATCGTTAGCACGTTTCTGGAGAGGGAAAATTGATGCTGTGAGAATTTATAATAGAGCACTATCACAGGAGGAGATTGGGGTGTTGTCGATACTTAATGATTAATATATAGTATAGATTGAAAAAAATCAGGATCTGGGCTCTGATAATAATAGTGGGGGAATCATGCAAAAGATTGATTCGTAATCTCTCTGGTTGAAAACCATGTTTAAGAGGCGAAGGGATATAGGTAATATATCCCTTTTTTTTATGAAAAAGGTAAGTGTGTTTCATTTGTTTCTCAGTAGAAACGCTATCGTATCTCCCCTGCCATTCTCATTCAACCGTTCAATAGCGTTTAACTTCACAATTGAATAGTATATCCGGAATAAAACTTTCAACAGTGGAAATAAGGGGGTTTTCTGGTGTAATGCATACCCCTTCTTATAAAGCTCTGCCCCCCAGAACTGAAATGCAGTGGAGTCATACCATCTGTTTTCAATTTTCAGATCAAATTTTTTTACTAAAAGTTCAATACTCCTTGTCGAATACAAAAAAAGATGCCTTGGTGCATCAAGGTTTGGCCAGTATTGACCGTACTGTTCCCATGCAAAAGAATCCACTACGGGAATTCTTAGAAGAATACGACCATTCTTTGAGAGGATTTTTTTACAGTGTTTAAGTACCTCGTGAGGATTTGGCATGTGTTCAAAAGAGTGGTTAAGCGTAATCAGATCGAACTGATCATCGATTTCAAGGACAGATTTCTTGAAAATTGTTGCACTGCCAATCTGTATATCTTTTTGAATAAAAGGGTCGACACCAAAGATATGGGGATATCCCTGTTGAGACAGGTATTGCAGCATTAAAGCATCGCTACCGCATCCAATATCAAGAATTTTCAAAGATTTATCCGGTTTGCATTTTTCAATCATTGCAATACTCATGCAGGGGAGTATCGCGTGGATCAATTTCCCTGAAAAACCACTACCATTTCTATAATATGCGTTTCGAACATCTCGTATGCCCCATTTAATTTTCGATAGCAAAGTTGTTCTATCATCTTTGGTGTAACTGTAATAATTTTCAGGGTAATATTGGACATGTTCTTCGAATAGTTCACTTTTCTGAAGGCAACTACATTTGCTACACTGGAAATAGTCGTACGTTTTCAATTTACCAAGGTGAAAGTCTTTAAAGGTATAAAGAGAATTCCCTGTGGAGTTAGAGCAGATTCTGCACGTTTGCTGGTTGGTAGTATTATTGCTCATTTTGAAAGTGTTGCTCGGGTTTGACGATTTCTTTAAGAGATTTTTGTTTTATCGCCTCGTAAACAACCGGAACCAATCCAGTAAGCTTAACGAGTATCGATAAATTATTTACTACAAGAAAAACAGCAAGTTGCTCTGTAGTTAAATTAAGGTGCTGAAACATAAGAGCGATGAGTGCATCACGGACCCCAATGCCTCCAGGGGTAAACGGCTGCGCCATGCTGATCATTTCGATAAGTGGTATGAAAGCGGTGACTTCAAGGAAATAGGTATTTCCGGTAATTCCATATAAGAGAAAACAGACCCCTGAAAGTAAAGATGTCTGAGCCATAACTGTTGCAAGAAATGATAATCCCAGCATCCTTTTTTTATCTCTGAATCGGTAGATACCTTCCCTCAATTTTTCAAACCATTCAATTGGTAATTTGGGAAAACGGTTTATGATAATTTTACGTACTGGTCGGGTGATCTTTTTAGTGAACGACAGTGCCAGTGCAATACACATGAGAGCAAACAGTACATAAATTATATATGTGGCTGCAGGAGGTATTGATATGTTTGGAAGAAGGAGCAGGCCTGCAACAGAAAATGAAAACGAGATTACGATTCCCATAATTTTGCATATCCATGCAGAACTCCATCCGATGACATAACCGGTAGTTTTTGTCGCATACACAGTCCTGACAATCTCCTGCACTGTACTGTTTGGCAATATCAATGAATAAAATGCCGAACTGAAATGTATAACCATCGATCTGATGAACGTCAGTTTTTTTGTAAATGCATAAATCAGAATCCACCATCTGACACCTTGAAAAAACACACCTGAAAATGCACAGAACATGAATGCGTATACTGTCCACCAGCGAATGTGTGAAAAACTTGACCCGATTTTTTCAAAATTGACATTGCGAAAGATAAGAAAGAATGTAGCAATGATGAGTGGATATCTGAGATATGTCCATATTTTTTTAAGAAAAGTACTATTTTTTTTGAGGTCTTTTAAGCTGATCATTTAAATTCGCATATACAATTTAATTGTTTTCTAATTGGTGTATTATCGCTGCAATTCGCTAAATATACCTTTTTTTAGTTCATAAACCGCAACAATTGATCTATTTTCAAATACCCGTCATGTATTTTATCTGGATATGGGAATATATTACGAATTATCATCAATACAATTCATTCAATTTTTAAAAATGATACCAATTTAAATAAGCTTATCTTTTGAAGATACATTCGAAGGAAGGGAATGGAATAATGGCTGATTCTGTTGAAATAGTTCTGATTATAAATCCTTCATTATGGTTTAAACCAATGTACCCTTCCGGAATTATGTACCTCGCATCATATCTTCGGTTAAAAGGAATCTCTGTTGAGATTATTGATGGTGCGATAACTAAAAAAGTTATTCCAATTGAAGAGAGAGAAGAATTAGTTATAAATACAGTTCTTCAAAAAAAACCGCGGATAGTTGGCTTTTCAGCGAGTCATCTTGAATATGATGAAGTGTCCAGGATCAATCGGAACATTCAGTCAAAAGATTCATCAATAATTTCGATTGTCGGAGGTTCACAGCCCACATACCGGCCTGAAGACTTTGTTCAGAGTGGATTCAGGTTTATTTGTATCGGGGAAGGTGAAATTGTTCTACATAATTTTGTTCTTGAGTCACGAAAGAGTGATTCCCAATGGGCTTCAGTAAATGGATTAATATGGAAAACAATTGATGGGAATGTTCAAAAAAATCCTTCCTGCGAGCTAATGGCAGAGAAAGAAATCGATGATAATTTTCTTCCTGCATACGATCTTATAGACAAAAGGTACTTCGATTTTAATGCTGGAATAATTCGTGGTTTATTGATGAAGGGGGCAATGATACTGACTACCCGTGGGTGCCCTTTCAAATGTTCTTTTTGTGGTTGCAACCTGATATTCGGAAAAAAGTTGCGAAAGAAATCAATTGAGAAAATTGATCAGGAACTTGCGTACCTTAAAAATAACTATGGTGTGGAGGGTGTCTGGATAATAGATGACACATTTACTGTTAATAGGGAACATGTTACAGCCGTCAGCAAGCTTCTGAAAAAACATGGTCTCGTGTGGGGGTGTCAATCAAGAGTTAACACCATTGATGAAGAGATGATCCGGATAATGAAGGAAAATGGCTGTATTCAGATCGATTTCGGTGTAGAATCGGGCAGTCAGCGTATTCTGGATGAGATTATTCAGAAGGGAATAAAAATCGATCAGGTTAAAAAAGCTTTTGAACTTGCACGGAAATATCACATCAGGACACTTGCGAATTTCATGATTGCACTGCCAACCGAAACTCTTGAAGAGCTGGAGATGACTAAAAAACTGGCCGACCAGATTAAAGCAGATGTTTACATATTTTCCATTGCAACACCTCTTCCGGGAACAAAACTATATGATCTTGTCGGTGTTCCCATATCACCTGAAGAGTACAATTCATTGAACTGGGTTGGAAGTCCGTTAACAAAAAGACTTAACAAGTCAGCTATTGAGGATCCAGTCATGGAACGGTTCAGTCTTCAGAAAAAGTATTATTTTCGTGCTTTCCTGAAATCATTCTTTTCACTTGAAAATATCCGGTTCTTCATATCCAAAGGATCGAAACTTCAGCGAACCGCCAGTCTATTTAAATACCTGAAAAGAATTTTTAGATAAGGTTGTAAGTGGTTGCCAAGCCCGCTATTGGTGGTAGATATAAAATAATAAGGGGTTTAAAGCCCCTTATTATTTATGTACAAATTTTCAAAGTAGTTGTTAATTGACATTAGCCACTGGTGGCTTTGCGCTCTTGAACATAGAGATTACACTGATAGTGAGAAATGTTATCAACAAAAGTGCTGCTGAAACAGAGATCCATAACACCTTACTTATGTAAAGAGAGTCGATTTTCATTTCAACTTCATGTCTTCCAGAAGTAATCGGTACTGCCATCCAGGTGTTATCTGCCCTGTAGATATCAACAGGCTTTTTATCTATAGTAATGTGCCAGCCGGGGTAATATGATTCCGCAACTCGAAGAAAACCATTATCCGGAACGTCTACTATTACATCGCGATAGTTCGGTGAATAGGTTTTCCACGATGATGAGAATGGTTTAGAGCTGGTGGTTCCCTGAGCGGGGACTGGCTTTGTTGCTGGTTCTTTGTCTAATGCAACAGTAGTTCGATAATCATATCCACCTTTCACCAGTGCATTAATAATTTTTGAAGAATCAATCACGGTATAGTTCGGAACGAATGACACCCTTCCTAATGCATTACTGTTTTCAATTGCTACAAGCTGCTGATTTTGAGAACGTACCAGTAAATATTTAACATTTGCAAGATTTAAAAAAGGGTTACCGACCGATAATTGTTGCGCGTCAAGATATGGCTGACCTTGCTCATTATATTTAACAAGTGATGAAAGGTAATTTCTATCCTGTTCGCCTCTGAATTCCCGGTACCACCGAAGTTCATTGTCGTGGAATCCACTTACACCTTCCAGACCATGTATTCCCTCACTGTTTTGAGGTAGTGTCCCAGGTAAGGTAAAACATCTAAATGGCTCAGTTTTCATTTTGTTTTGAAGATCAACGAGTGCTGGTTCTGTGTAGAGGTATGGACGTGGATCTACCATTTTTATGAACTGGTAGTCTACTCGGAGAAGATCAAAAATTCCGATAAGCAGAATTATGATTGTAAAGGTGATCGGTTTTATCTTGTTTGAGATAACAGCTAGAACTAATCCCAGAATTGTTGCACAGATTATGAACCATAGCCACAATGACGGAACAAAGTTTTTCGAAAAGTTGGCATCAAAAACCTGTTCTTTTTGTCCTAATTCTGCACTAAACAGTCCTTTTATAAAACCATTGTTAGAGAATATAAGAGTAAGAAGAAATGTTGCACCGATCGCAATCAGTAGTCCTTTAAACCATTTTTTGCGAAGTTGTTCGGAAAATGTTGTGAATTTATCTGTGAAAAGATCTTTTAAAAACAAAGCTGATAAAAGTACGACTGAGAATGAAAACCAGAACATGAACATACTGACAGCTCTGAATTTTGCAACTCCGGGGACAAGGTGGTAGCAGATTGTCCAGACGAAAGAGTGTGCACCAAGGCTGATCGCTATTGCAAAAACAGCAACCCCAGACCAGAAAAGGCGCCATTTGTTGGGCGAACTGATTACACCAAGAACAGCCAGCGTTAAGGCAACTGCACCTGCATACTCGGAATTAAGTTTAAATGGATTTTGTCCCCAGTAATAATCCAGTGAATTAACAAATTCGGGTACCCAGAGAGAAAAGACTTCTCCCCAGTGAAGTGACCAGGATGCTGCAAAATCCATACCCCGGTCGACACCTCTCACTGAGAACGCATGTTTTATATACATGTAAGACGGTACCAGCTGGATAAGTGAAATCAACAGTGCGACTGTTACTGCAACCCAGAAATAAACACTGATTCCAATAACTGGCTTGATTTCTTTTTGAGCAATTTTAAAACTGATACCGGCAATCCACATAAAACCTAACACCCATAACACGAAATAACTCATCTGCAGGTGTGAGGTCAGTAAAATCATACTGATACCCAATGAAAGAAATGTGCAATTTTTAACAGTAGGGCTATCAATTAATGCTTTGAGTCGCCAGACAACGAAAGGTACCCAGGCGATCACAAACATTTTTCCATCATGCCCCGGATAAATATGGGACAAAAATTGTGGATTCAGCATGTAAAAAATACCACCGGCAAACGCAATCAACGGATGAAGAGAAAATCCTTTTCTAAGTAAGAGGTAAAAAAATACACCAGCAAGGAAAAGGTGAAATACCATTTTCATACCGATTGCTTTGTGTACAGGAAAAAGTGCATTGAAAATTATCGATGGTAGATAGAACGGATCACCGAACATGGCGTCAATACTCGGCATACCACCCAGCCGCGAGCTGAACCACATCGGTAACTGATGAAACCGACTTAGCGCATCTTTGAGAAAAAAGCGAGAATCAAGCCCGGACATCTGGTCAGAGCTGAAAAACATTCCATTGCTGAAAAGAAACTGGGAAAACACGACGATGATAACTATCAGGATACCGACAATGTACAACCAGTCTGAAGAAAAATATTTTTGCAGTCTGGTGGGTGTTGTAACTGATTTCGACTCCATTAATGAACCTTCCGGGAAATTTATATGCTTCATGCTATTTATTACTATTATATTAATTACTCAAAGTAGTATTATTGTATGACTGTGTCCGAAATATACAAGTTCAGTTTGATCAGGTGAACTGCAACGTGGTCGAAAATGTATATTTAGGAATGTTAAAATACCTTAAAAAGTGTAAAAACCGGAGTATATTTCAATGTTGAATACACTTGTAAAAAAAGCCTTTTATAAATTAATTTTAGGCCCATTAAAATATGGTAAAAAAGATGATTATAACGCAACAAAATACTGGCACGATCGGTATTTAAAATATGGTGATTCGATAAAAGGACCTGGTAATGAGTCTCTTTCTGAGTCTGAAAACTGGGAAATGTATGAAAAAGCCAAATCTGTTTTTCTCGAAACCTGCCATAAAGAGAATATCGATTTTCAAAAGGTGAAATTGTGTGAAATCGGACTTGGAATAGGTTTTTACACAAAGTTATTACAGGAAAACAAGGTTCGAAACTATAAGGGGTTTGACATTTCGGATGTAGTTATTCCCCGTATGAAGGAAAAGTTCCCTGAGTATACCTTTGAACAGAAAGATGTCAGTATAGATCCTCTTAAAGATAAATATGATGTTATTTTATTGATAGATGTAATTCAACATATTGTAAATGAAGATAAATTCAAATATACTCTTAACAATATTGCATCGCATCTGAATGATGGTGGTGTATTTATTATCGGACCACTGGAGAAGAAAAGTGCAAAGCTACTCTATTACGTGAGAGGCTGGACTATTGAAAATGTAAAAGAGATATTCTCTTCAGATAAGTACAAAATTTCAGAGCCGATTTCATTCAGAGGTTCGGATTTGTTTACTATAAGGAAGAAGTGAAGTGGTTTTTTTGGCTGATGATGTGATCAGGTTGGTTTTAATGTAAAGAAATAAATCCATTAACATCATCAAAGCTTACAAAATCCCTAAAATATCAAGCAAATTCTCAAAATCATAATTGTCCGGACTATATCTGCTTTTTATCACTACACTCCGGAGGCCTTCAAGTTGTATCCGGTCGGATTGCTTGTCACCCACCATAAGTGATTGATTTATATCAATGTTGTAGTCTTTTACCGCTTGAATAAAAAGGCCTGGTTTGGGTTTGCGGCAATCGGAGTCCTTTTTGTATTGTTCTATCACCCCAGATGGGTGGTAGGGGCTGTAGTAGAAGGCACTGATCTGAATACCTTTTTCTGCAAACTGCTTTTTCATCCATTCGTGGAGGGTCAGCACATCTTTTTCGGTGAAATAGCCCCGGGCAATGCCAGCTTGATTGGTTACAACGATTAAAATGTACCCTTTTTGTTGAGCTGTCCGGCACAACTCAAAGATACCATCGATAAAAACGACATCTTCAGCTTTATGAAGATATTTGGTGTCTTCATTTATAATGCCATCACGGTCCAGGAACAGTGCTTTATTCATGAAAATGTTGCCGCGCTATTGAGATCGAGGGTTGCAAAGTAGTCCTGAACAGTTTCTGCTCGGCGAATCTGGACAACGGATCCATCTTCACGGAGCAGCAGTTCTGCACTTCGCAATTTTCCGTTGTAGTTGAAACCCATTGCATGGCCATGTGCGCCAGCATCGTGGATTACAACTATATCATCACATTCTACAGGTGGCAGATTGCGATTAATTGCGAATTTATCATTGTTTTCACATAGTGAACCTGTTACATCACAGATAAAATCATGGGGAAGGTGCTCTTTTCCAACTACGGTTATATGATGATATGCGCCATAGAGGGCGGGGCGCATAAGGTTGGTCATACATGCATCTAACCCGACATAATTTTTGTAGGTTTTTTTCTGATGCAGGACTTTTGTAACGAGGTACCCAAAAGGACCGGTAATCATTCGACCGCATTCAAGGTATATTTTTAGCGGGTGTAACCCTGCTTTAACAATCATCTCATCATAATGTTTTTTGATTCCATTGCCCACCGTTTCCAATGAAACAGCATCATGTTCAGGGTGATAAGGAATTCCTATACCACCGCCAAGGTTTACAAACTCAAAACGGATTCCAAGTGTGGTGGATATTTCCGCTACCAGTTCAAAAAGCATTCTGCCGGTTTCGATAAAATAGTGTGGGTCACGTTCATTTGATGCAATCATTGTGTGGAGACCGAATCGTTTGATTCCTTTATCTCTCAGAATCCGGTATCCTTCAAAGAGTTGCTCTTTGGTAAAACCATATTTGGCTTCTTCAGGAGTGCCGATAATACCATTGCCGCCACGGAGTGGACCGGGATTATAACGAAAACAGATCAAATCGGGGAGTCCGGCATGTTTTTCGAGATAGTCTATGTGGCTGATATCATCAAGGTTAATGATTGCACCCAATTCTCTGGCTTTCTGAAACTCCTCAGCAGGTGTATCATTTGATGTGAACATAATATGTTCTCCAGTGATACCACAGGTCTCGGAAAGCAGCAGTTCTGGCAATGAGCTGCAATCGGTGCCTGCGCCTTCAGATTTAAGAATTCGCATGAGAAATGGATTCGGTGCCGCTTTTACTGCAAAATATTCTTTAAATCCATTGCACCAGCTGAAAGCTTTTTTAAGATTTCTGACATTTTCCCGTATTGCACGTTCATCGTAGATATGAAAAGGTGTTGGATACTGGTCGATAATGGAGTTCAGTTGTTCACTGGTGAATGGTAATGTTTTACTTGCCATGGAAAATTCCCGAAAAATCGAAAGATGATCAATAAATTTTATGTAACGGACTAAAATACGTTTTTTTTCAGACTGTGTCATTAAGATAATAGTGATTAGGTGTTTGGAAGTGTTTGGAGACGTTCAATGGTTCAAGAGTTCAGATGTTCAAGGGCTCAAGGCGATCTTGAACTTTGAACGGTGAACGCTGAACTTTGAACAATTGTTTATACTCCCAGCCCGACAAAGTCCAGAACATCTTCAGCCGTGATGCCCGACTTGGGAATCCGTTTTACGAATAGTTGTTTGACGATGATATTGGAGTATTCATTAAGTGCGGCTATTGAAGCGATCTGTGCTCCCAGTCCGTTGCCATAGTTGTCTTCGACAGTAACGATTTTTCCGTTATTATTTTCAGCTGCGGCATAGACAATCTGCGGTTTTATCGGAAGTGTATAACAATCGTAAAGACTGATATAGATACCTGCTTCATGAAGTTCCTCGACAACTTTTTTACATGCATGAACCATATACCCGCTGGCCATCATTGCGATATCTCTGCCTTCGATCAGCAGCTTTGCATCTCCCGGTTCAAATGTTTCTTCAGGACTATAGAGAATTGGCAGATCTTGACGAATTGTTCTCAGATAGCAGGAGTGTGAAATAGTTGTCATTAAGTGCACACATTTAAATGCGGTAATTGCACAGCTGGGGTTAAAAATGGTCATTAGTCTGTCGCCACTGTTGTCGTTTACTGTTGATAGTGAACACATGTAACTCAGATCCGATGTACCCATCTGGCAGGGACCATCAGCACCCGTATTTACACCGGCATGTGACCCGCACAATTTGATGTTTGCGCCAGCAATAAGTGCAAGTTCGAGTTGGTCAAATGCACGTACCATAAATTTTGCGAACGTGCTGACAAAAGGGATATACCCCGATTTAGAAAGTCCGACAGCCATTGACATCATATTCTGTTCTGCAATACCACATTGAAAAAAACGTTCCGGGAATGCAGTCGCGAAATAGTTACTGAATGTTGAATTGCAGACATCTGCATCAAGGCAGACTATTGACTGATTAAAAAAACCACTCTCTTTAAGAGCAAGACCATAAGCTCTTCTTGTACTCATGATCCCTTTTCTGAATGTTTCCAGATAGGGATCGTTATGAAGCATCTTTTCAAAATCCGGTTCCGGGACCAGATTGGATCGCTGGTCACTTTGATTAACTTGCTGATTCGTTGCAGGGGTTGGGTAGAGTGCCACTCTGGCAACAGAATCTGCATCAGCTGAAGAAACATTACAGTGAGAAATAATTGTATCGAGTTTAGAAAATGCATCTGTGAGGTCGGATTCTTTCAGTGATTTTACATTGTGTCTGGGATCCTGCAGCTTTGGTACACCCCATCCTTTAACTGTCTGGGCAATTATCACTGATGGTACTTTTGTCTGGTTAACTTTTTTAAATGTCTTTACGAGAATGTCAGGATCGTGCCCATTAATAATACAGGTTTGAAACCCGAATGCATGCAGTTTATCAGCATATTTTTGTGGAGACTGTTGTTGTGTCACCAGGCCGGTTTGAGATCGACCATTGCAGTTAATAACTGGTATAATTTCATAAAGATTATTGTCAATGATATAGTCACAAGCTTCCCAGATCTGTCCTTCCCGTCCTTCACCATCACCGATAATAACATAGACATGCTTTTTAATGTTCTGAAGGCGTGCAGACAAAGCGAGACCTATAGCGCACGAGAGCCCCTGACCGAGTGAGCCGGTTGCGCAATCAAAGAATGGAAATCCCGATTGTGGATTAGGATGACCATCGAGGGGTGAATAGATCTGCCGGAGTGTTTTAAGATCATCAACAGTTAATTTACAGGGGTGTTCCGGATCGATTCCATATACTCCACCTAAGTTTGCATATGCCGCATATACAATTGGCACAGCATGCCCTTCACTGAGAATAAGCCGGTCATTGGCTGGATTCCAGGGATTCTGTGGAGAATACTGCATGATTTCATACATTAGAACTGTGATGATATGAGCGAGAGAGAGGCTGCTAGATGGATTCCCGGAGCCACTGATTGTGGTCATAAGAAGCACCTGTTTGCACAGCTCAACTGCCTTTTCGTGAATTCGAGAATGGATGTCTATGTGATTTTTGCTGCTTTTACCATTCAAATCACCTTCAGAAGCAGCTGGTAATGAATTCATAATCCAATCCTCATACCTGTTTTTTTTCTTGATTGTGCGGTATGCAGGTTTAAGGCATCAATCGCTGTGCCAGTATGGGATGATATTAAAGCAATAGTAGCTTTTAGAGGTGGCTTCGAGAGTCTCAGCCACCGATGGCTGAGGCTCTCTTGAAGTTATCAGAGAAAAATCGAGGAAACTTTTAATATTATGAGAAAATGAAGGATGAGTAGTCTTGAACTATCAAAACATACCCAAGGTTGTTTTGATAGCTTCTCTGATCTTGGTATTTGCTTCCCAGAAATAAAGGCCGTATGGAATTGCAGTTTTCTGTTCATACTTTTTTTCAAAGACCAGAGTATATTCTTTTTTTATAGGTGGATTCATTGTCAAACCCTCAATAATCACTTTAATGGATGTTTTGATTCCAGTATCTTCAGTTTCATCATACTCATAATCCGAAGTCTGTACTTGTATCGTGATTTTTACATCTGATGGTGATTCCCTGCCTGCTTCCTGCATATAACAGGAATCTCTCAGGAATTTTATCACTGCAGTGTTGGCAGCGAAATCAGGCGGTAATTTGATATTGCCGACTGAACTTGCTTTGTAGTCAAGGGTATACAGTGATCTGTTAACTTTAATTATGAAGGTTTGTTCCTGGCTGTTCTTTAAATTAATCCCAAATCTTTTAGCATCAATAAGTGTCGGCGATCCGATTATTTTACCTGGATCGATGCTCAGATAGACCAATGTGCCATTAGGAACAAACGGGATAACAAATTCATTGAGTGCAATATTACCGTTTTCATCGGTGATCTTTGTAAAAATCTCTTTTCCTGTCTGGTATTTGCATGTAAACCAAACACCGGAAAGTGGTGTGCTGTCGATCATGACCGTAATCGAAGGGGGCTGATTTACTACATGTCCTGGACGCCCTTCAAGAACCATCTGGGATGATGATACTCTCATCATGTCAAAGTATTGCTGCACTTCCTGGCGAGCAACCTTAAAGAGCGGTTCACCGTTTGATTCCGGAATAATCAATGGCGGACCAAAATGTGCATTCGCTGCTGCAAGCGTTCTGATTCCTTCATAGTACATCTGCTGAAAATCATTAGCAGCTTTTGCATCATTGAATTTTTTCCAGGATTCAGCAGCTTTGGCATCAAATGCATTATTATGGTTCTGAAGAGCTTTTTCGGCAGATTCATAATCCAGAAGAAGTGTTACAGAAAGGATCTTTCCCCTGAATGCTGTTTCTTCTTTAATGAATGTAAAGCAGGAGTCAATATATTTTTCGATTGCAAAATTATCCAGTGGGTTGAGTGAATCGATGGTTATACCATGGTTTTCGGAGAGCCAGGCAATGAGATTCTGTTTCAACTCTTTTCGAGCGTTGTTTTTACAGCGATCGCTCTGCTCAGCAGATGCAGGGCCATTAAGTTTTAAATTTGCACTGCCGCTGAGAAGCTGTGAAAAACCAAGAGAAACAAGAACAAAAACGACAATGGACGATTTTTTAATCAAGTCAAGCATAGAACCCCTTTGATCGGAGCTAAAAAATTTTAATCGCAATATATATCATAATGTATATAATTTCAACGAGAATTCTTAATTATTTATGGCATTCAGCACTATATCTGCCAGTGCTCGTGCTTCCTGAGCTGTTCTGGCTTCCGCATAGCATCGGATAATAGGTTCTGTATTAGATGCCCGCAGATGTACCCAGCCATAGTCTCGAATAATTTTTAATCCATCCAGTGTATTTTTTGTTTCAGCAGAGAACTGCACTTCGAGTTGTTTGATAATCTTTGATGGATCCTTGCCTTCACAGGATATCTTATCTTTCACAATCGCATAGACAGGCCATCGTGATGCAATTTGTGAGAGGGTATTTTTCTCTTTAGCCATAAGCTCAAGAATTATAGCCAGGCCAGCCAGGCCATCCCTGCATATTGAGATCTCCTGGAAAATAACTCCACCATTACCTTCGCCACCAAAACTGCACTTCTGTTCAAACATCTCCTGAACAACATTCGCTTCACCGATTTTTGAGCGGAAAACGGCAACGTCAAATTTCCTGGCAACATCATCAATCAGCATTGAGGTTGAAAGATTTACTGCAATCGGAGATTTTTTTCTTGAGAGCAGATTGCTGAGCGCAAAAACAAGCGTCATCTCTTCAGAGATCTCTTCACCATGTTCGCCCATTGTTGCAAGACGATCTGCGTCCGGATCGAAGACGAATCCACCCCATAGTCCGGGAGTTGTTTTCAGAAGGTTGGCAAGATCACCAAGGTGTTCAGGGCGCGGTTCTGGGTTATGAACAAAATCGCCATCAAGTTTATTATGAACACCGCACCATTTTACACCCAGTTTTTCCAGGAGTGATGGAAACACCGCCGCTGCAGCACCATTGATTGAATCGATTGCGATAGAAATTCCGGCTTTTTTTATAAGATCGACATCAATCTGAGCGATAATTTTATCGATATGAATTGAACCGCCATCAAGGGTTTGCGCCGGAGTGGAGGGGAATGACAGCAGTGTTTCATCAGAAGGGTATTTTCCTGCAA
Organism: Chitinispirillaceae bacterium; assembly: GCA_050301235.1. Taxonomy (GTDB): domain Bacteria; phylum Fibrobacterota; class Chitinivibrionia; order Chitinivibrionales; family Chitinispirillaceae; genus JAFGIN01. The sequence continues at coordinate 16,653 of JBNKZD010000209.1, forward strand.
AAAACTCCTTATACACTACATCGCATTCACTCCCATTATAGAGACGACCGCTTTTGTGGACCATTTTATAACCGTTGTATTGCCCGGGATTATGGCTGGCAGTAAGAATTATGCCACATGATGCGCCAGTTTCTTTTACAGCTACACAGGTTGTCGGGGTTGGAGCGATAGTCAGATCTACAGGTTTTCCTCCAGCTGCGCGTATTCCCCGGCACGCGGCAGCGGCAAATGCTGCTCCAGAACTTCTTGTGTCTCTTCCGATTACAACTTTTCCGCCGCCGCTCAGTTTGGTCTGGATGCATGCAATTCGTGAAATAAAAAGCTCGTCTATCGTCTTTCCTACTACTCCGCGAACTCCGGAAACGGTCATCATTGGTAATTCCATATTTTTTTTCTTCTCCTCAGAGTGAACAATTAGTATAATTATACCACTAAATCGATTTAGTTAGACTCTTTAATATAATTTTTAAAGGTTTATAAAAGTCAGCTATAGAAAATATAAGAGGAGATATACCCCATGCAAATCGAACTACTCTGGATCATTCCGATTGTTGCCTTCGCGTTCTTTGTTTTTATGCTGCTCTATTTCGCACAGAAAAACAGCCCCGAGCATCCCTATTCTGATCTGGCAAAAGAGGTCAATCGCTTCAATAACGGTATCATAGAGAAAGATGTAGTTCAGGAGAAAAAGCCTGATAGCCGTTTAAACGAGCTTGAAAAATCAATAATAACTCTTAATGATTCACTCGCGCAACAGCAGCGGGTTATCGATGCATTTCAACAGAGTAATACGGTAAATCAGAATGAAGTTAAAGATTTACGGCAAAAACTCAGAGATATTTATAAAGAATACGATATTGTTATCAGCGAAAATTATTCACTTAAAGCAACTGTAAAAAAATTAAAGGATAACAAATCTGATGATGTTCCATTATCCGACTCACCGATGACATCTGAAGATCACCCTGCTTTTTCTACCAATACCAATAAGGGAAATCTGCGCCTCTACGAAGACACTCGCTTGCTGAATATGAACTCCCTTGAAGATACTTCGGAGATTGATCTGGCTCAGGCGTTGTAAATGTTTCCTTATTTAGGTGTTATTGTTTAGTAAATAGTCATCATTTGCACGGCAGCCCTTTATCGCTTTCTCTCCGTTCGCCACATTGTCCGAAATTTCTTTGTCATTTTTTCTTATGGACCTGACGGCGGGTATGGTAAGTGCGAGCTCGGTGGTCCGGCACACGTCTGGTTTCCCCATAACCATGCAGGTTTGTGGTCGCAGGTGTTAAATGCCAGTTTCGCAAATGTTGATCGGCAATTGATTTCTCACAAAAAATGAACGTTTTGTTACCTGGGTATATTGACTTGAGACTATAGTAAGGTAATAACAAGAGAAGTATAAATCACAAAGCGAATAACCATAAAACTGTGATTGCTGCAATAATTATGGCTCTGCAAACCATAACAATGAAAAAATGGAAAGGGAAAAATAAAAGAGAGATTAACACTGAAGATTATCTAATTTTTCTATCCAGTCAAACGGAAATATCGAATATGGAATAACGAATGATGAATATCGAAGTGAAAAAAGAGGATGCACAAATATGAGAAACAAAGAAAATCGCGATTACTGACGGCGAAACCAAATGCTAATGGGTGTGGATTCACAGAACCTGGGCGTCCCACTAACCTCGCTGGCCCACACCAAATCACCTCAGGCGTCCATATAAAAATTTCTAAACTTTATAAAATTCCCAAAATTTACCCTTGAATACTTCCGACCTTACAGGTATTCTCTAATAGTATAAGGCGTACTAAATTTAAGTCATTGCCTTTCAATCCATTTGCTCGACTCAAGTGAGAAACAGGAAGAAGTATGCAGGCTTGTATCATTGATAGTGAGTCAATTGCGGAAAATGGAGAGCTTAAAAAGCTGTTCTGCAGATTTGTAAAAAACCCCCTCGATGCTGCAATTTGTGATCAGATTGGTGAATATTATCTCAAAAATAAGAAATATGATCATGCGCTCGCATATTTTGAGAAGGCGCACCAGTTGGATCCACGTTTATCGAGTGCATCAACGCATCTGGCGATTTTAACATCGATACAACACACATCGTATAAAGAAAATCTGCAAAACCAGGTAACTCGGCAATCGTTCAGTGATCTCCACTCATACTCGGTTAAGCAGACGATACTTTTTGTTGGGGAATACTTTTATCCACCATTGGGTGGTGCGGAGAAAAGTGCGATGACACTTCTAACCCAGCTTGCCCATGATGGACATCGTTGTATTGCACTATGTAAGGGCAGCGGCGCGGATCAGCACCATAATGGTATTCATATTCAGTACATTCCAAATCCCGGGCTTATCGAACAGGTGCTGTTCAGGGTCAAGCCTACACTGATACTAACTCAGGTAACATGGGCATCATATGCGATTCCCTTAGCTAAAAAACACCATATTCCGGGTATCCTGTTTATTCGAAGTCTTGAGTATTTCTGTGCAACGCCGGTAGAATTTACCCGATGTGATAAAAAATGTTCTCAATGTAAACATCATAAGTTCAACCGGTCCATAAAAAACCGCTATAAATCGATGATCCGGAATGCTGATAAGATTATCTGTAACTCAGAGTTTACAAAAAAAGTAACATTTGAGTTTTATGGAAAAGATGCTGAAGTTCTCTATCCTGCAATAAAGATTGACGATTTTCAGGTTGACACAACATCAGCGACACGAACATTTATTTTGATGAATCAACCGGAATACTATAAAGGTGGAGATCTTTTTTATTCAATTGCACAGCATATGAAGGATTTGAAATTTATGACCGTAGGGCGAGGGCCCGATCGACACCTTCCAAATTGCATATGCTACGGGCAAACCGATCCGCATCTGTTTTTTCAGCATGCCAGGCTGGTACTGGTTCCATCACTGTGGCCTGAACCTTTCGGAAGAATCGCTGTTGAAGCGATGTCAAATGGTATTCCGGTCATTGCAAGTAATTGCGGAGGTTTACCAGAGATTATTGGTGATGCAGGTATACTGATCGATGACTTTCATAATGCTGATGAATGGGAAAGAACTATTCGAAAAGTACTTGATGATAAGGAGCTGTATTCACAACTCAGCCGGAAGGCAAGAGAAAGAAGTCTGCTATTTGATGTTTCTATACAGTTGCAATTAACACGTCAGATTATCAATGATGCCGTCGAGTTGAAAAAAGGATCCAGTGACCGGAGAATACTTGATTTTTACAACAAACGATACGAGAAAAATGCAACGTATTCATTTCTGTTTAACCAGCGAAGGGAGCGACTTGAGGGACTTTGTAATATGGTTAAGCAGGAGGAGTTTTATCTGGACGTCGGTTGTGCTGATGGTGCACATATGGAAGTGTTGTATGCGCGGGGTATACGCGGGGCCGGTATTGATGTTTCGATTCCCAACATTCTTCGGGGAATGAAAACGTTCCCTCATCTGTATTTTATTCATGGATTTGCGGAAAAAATTCCCTTTCAGGATAACTATTTCGATGTTGCCATAATGGGTGATATTCTTGAGCACCTTCGGGATCCAAAAGAAGTTATTCGTGAAGTTTTCAGGGTTGCAAATGCACTGGCGATATGTGTTCCTATTGGTGAAAAAACACTGGAACATATCAGTCCCTATAATTCTGTAGAAGATGTTGTGAAGCTGTTCGAGGAATTAAATGTTTCAATACAATGGTATTCATCAGACGGAAACAGAGTTGATCTACACAAGATTGTATGTACAGATAAGAGTCCGTGGGTCTATGCAAGGGTTGAAAAAATACCTTATCAGAAATTATTCAGGAATTCTTCTGAGAGCTCAATAAGTAGTGGCGACTGTAATGAGAGTGAAGAAGTGCGTGATGAGTGGGCTGATCGCACTGTGGGGAGAGATTTCCAGGAGATAACAAGGTTTTATTGTACCGCAGAGCTTGTCGAGGGACCGAGGGTGCTTGAGATGGCATGCGGTAATGGAGATATGTCGGTTGTTATCGCCCGTAAAAATATTAAGCTTTACGGAATAGACATCAAGCCTAACGGAATTGCAATGGCGCAAAAAACAGCACGGGCGCAGAAGGTTTCGGACAAGACCGATTTTCAAGTCGTTGATGCTGCAAAAACAGGATTTGAAAGCGATTCATTTGATTCGGTTATTATTCCCGAGTTGATCGAACACATTAAAGATCCACATCTTATTATTAATGAAGCATTAAGGGTGGTGAAACCAGGTGGTCTGTTGCTGGTAAGTGTTCCGGATGGACCTGACCCCAATCCTGATCATATACGCTGTTTTTTCAAAGAATCCTTAAAGATCGAACTGTCTCAATATACAGATGAAATTATCTGGCACGCACTGCCGTTTAAGCGGTGGCTCATTGTTACTTTCAGAAAGTCGCTGAGAACCGACCAGAATAAGTTTTCGCCTCTGGACAGAATTGTTGCCGTAAGGGAATCTGTTAAAAATGCGCCAGTAAGCAGAATGCCTCTTCCGGGATTTAATATTATTGGTCCTGCAGGTGCCGGTAATGAATTTGGGGCCAGAATACGGGCATTTACCCAGATGCTCATAGCGTGTGGTTATCCCGTGGTAATTAAAGAGTTACCTGTTGATGGGCAGCAGGGGAGTGTCAACCCATTCAGGAATTACAGTTTTGCAGGCGGTGAGCTGCCATATGCAATCAATTGCTTCTGTCTCCATCCATTAATGATAAACCAGGTATTTTCACATGCACCATCATGGTTGCGTTTGAATAACCATTACAATGTGTGTCTTCCCGACATTGCATCATCCCGGATGCCGGTAGCGATGTTTGAGCTGTTAAATCGTATGGATGCAGTTATTGTTTGCAATGAAGAGATTGGAAAACTGGTAAAAGAACGGAATCCTCATGTAAAAGTTATTTCTGCAGAACCGCCACCTTTTAATCACCGTAAAGGATATTACCAGAGAGTCAATTACGGAATTAATGAAGATGATCTTCTGTTTGTTACCTTTTTTGATCTGGTTGAATCGCCTCTTTTACAGAATGTAGATGTAATTGTCGATGCATTCAATGCACTTCCTGTCGAAAAGAAGCATCTTGCGATTATTTTAGATTCCACTTCAGGTGGTGTAAATGAACATTATAATGTAATTAAAAGAATAACATTATCAAATCAGAAAATATCTGTACGTGAAGGGTTGATAGGGCGAGAAGATACTCAATCACTATTTGATGTTGCAGATGTTGGTATCAATTGCACGGTGCTGAATGCGCCATCACCCTGGATCATGGAGATGATGGCTGGTGCAAAGACAATCATATCGGTAGATACATCGGTTCTCTCGAAATGGATCAACGAAAAAACTGCTCTGGTTGTATCACTTGAAAATATGCAAAGTGGATGTAACTCCGTTGTCCGGGTTAATCGAAACAGCTTGCTGTCTCAGATGAAACGATGCGCTGAAGATACTGACTATTGCAAAGCTATAGGGCAGGAAGCATCGCGAATGATCAATAGTATGAGTGAAAACATGTATTCAGGAGCGGTAGCATCACTGGTTGATGAGATGAATGCAGAATTACAGATAAAAAGAAAAAAAATTCCATTGTCATCAAAAAAAGGGGTACGGAAAACTCTTGATGTGTTGTTCTTAAACCGGAATGATATGTATGCAAATCCTGGTGGTGATACCCGTGTAATGGAGCAGATGAAAAGTGTGCTTGAAAGCAGAGGGCTTCGGGTTACCATGTACGCGGGGTTTCCGGACGATATTTCCAGATTCGATGTTGTACATGCTTTTAATACGACATTATCAATGTTTACAGATGCGTTTGCTGCGCGGTCAGTAAATGAGGGTGTACCATTTGTCGTTACATCATTGCAGGAGGATTTTCCCCGTTATCTCAATAAAGGGATAATGACATTCAGATTATTTGAAAAGTATATTGATATGGGACAGCCTGAGAATTTTTTTGATAAACAATTTGAGATAGTGAAAAAACAAGAACCTGGGCCATTTCTGACTTCACCGCTGGCATTGTCTCATGCAGCAGCAGTCCTTGTTTCGGGAAATGAGGAAGCGGCAGTAATCAAGCGCTATTTCCCATCAGCACGGATAAAAATGGGGCCGTTCGGATTTTCTTTCAAAAACATTTCCGCAGATCCATCACTGTTTGAAAAAACATACAATGTTAAGGGTTTCGTTTTGTGTGTCGGGCGACTTGAGATGCGAAAAAATCAGTTAATGTTACTGAAGGCGCTTGAGAATGATTCAATCCCGCTGGTGTTTGTTGGTGGCGGTGTTAACTACCAGCCAAATTACGCACAGCTTTGCAAGGCATACAGTAGAAAGGGTCCAACACTGTTTCTTGACCGTTTAAGTGAAGAGCTTCTTGCAAGTGCTTTTGCGGCTGCAAGTGTTCACTGTCTTCCCAGCTGGTATGAACTTCCTGGGCTTGTCACCATTGAAGCGGCAGGGTATGGTTGTCCGGTGATACAATCATCATGGGGAACCATTACTGACTATTGTAAAGATATTCTGATCACCTGTGAACCAGATGATCATTATTCAATACGAGCAGCAGTTTATAATGCACTTAATACAAAAAGATCATTCGAAAATATCGAGAAAATAAAAAGACTGAGTTGGGAATCATCAGCAGATTATATTATTGATGCGTATATGAGTGCTATCGAAAAGGGTAACAATGCAGATGAACCTGAGCGGGAATCCAGTGATTCACACACAACCCAGGCGATGATGGATCCTGCACGGTTGATGGAAGAGGTTACAAAGCTTGTCGAAAGCAGAAAGTTCAGAGAGGCTGTCATCTTGTATGAAACTAACCGCCGGAATGTTATCAATATTCCTGAACTTATTAAATTCGATGAGCTGATGAAGCGAGTGAAAATGCAGTGCCGGATGTAAAAAATAGAAAAGCATTACATTGTAAATTCAACTTATTTTCAGACGCAATCGGTTGATTATTTCATCGATGCGCTGAAGTTGTGGATCAGCATCTCCAAATGAACTTCTTCGATTATCGTATGTCGAAAGCGCATTACGCAGCTGACCGTTTTCAATGAGCTGTACGATATGTTCTATAAAGGAGTGAAGGGTGTTTACCTGTTGTGAATCACTACTGTTCAAAAATAGATTCTGTGTATCATGTGATTTTTCAGTAGACCTGCTTTTTTTTACGCCTGCTTTCTGCATAGTCCGGTGATGTTCATAAAAACTGCGAATTGAGTTGAAAATGTTCCCTTTGCAGCATTCTTCATGTCGTTCTGTGATGCTTGTAAAAGCATTTTTTCCGATTTTAAGCCGCAATTGAGGATCCCCAGCGAGATACTTCATCCAGAATACGGCGTTGTCAACATCTGGTTGCGCCCAAACTGTCGAACCGCCGATATAAGCTGGATTATATCCGGATTGATCATTGGAAAAAACCGGAACAAGTGTTGAAGGAACAAGGCAGGAGTTTTGATCATTCATAAAATCCATATTGCCCGACCATCCGGTAGCGATTACAGGTTTTCCAAGAAACATAGCTTCCATGGGGCTTAAACCAAGTCCTTCTGCTCTGTGAAGAGATACAAGTATATCGCAACTTGCATATAACGAGAGAACTTCCGGGTAGGAGAGGGATTGTTCAATCAGAATAATTCTTCCATTTTTTGTGGCAAATGAACGAAGTTTTTCAAGTTCAGAAGAAAATGCCGCGTGTGTGGCATTGTTAACTTTAACAATAAGACTAACTGAAGTATCATCAGGGAATGCTCGTTCAAATGCTTCAATAACTGCCCAGGTGTTTTTCCGGTTGATATCACTGAACATTTCAAAACTGGTGATAAAAAGAACTGGATTTTCCGGCAAACCGAAATGGCTGCGATCAGAACGTAGTGTATTCGGAATGAAAATCGTTTGTGGATAATGACGGACCGGAACACCCTGTATTTGTGTGGCAACCATATGCTCAATAAAGTGTGTAGGGGCTAGAATCATATCAACTTTTTCAATAACAGGTATCCATGATTGTGGAAGACGGGGTAATTCCCAGAATGGAACTATAATATTTAGTTTGTCAGGAGCGTCCAACCAGGGCAATTGTTGTTTTTGCAGCATCGCAAGTTCCGGGGGATTTATCTGAATGATATTAACAGCATAGGGCGCTGGATTATCTGCAGCCTGTTTGAGATGATCGTATGAATGGTCAAGGCCGGAGCGCCCAAAACCTGCATCAATATCAATTATTGAGACTGGATGGTTATTTTCAAGAAGTATTCTGACTGTGCTTCTTGCCGCAGCACCCAATCCGAGATTTCCGCTTATAAAACCAATAACATTAAAACCAAACGGATGTTTCAAGTTGTATCCTTATAAATTATTGTGTTAATCTGTCGCCAATAATTGTATACTTCGAAGGAATAGCAAGTCAAGCCATTTCAATGAATTCAACTGCTGAAGGAAAAAAGGGTATGGAACTAGAAATTGCCTGTCGTACTACTCTTGTTGTTAAGCAGGATGCCCTGCCACTGACAACTGCTCAGATGCTTTTACTTTCGGGTAACAAAAATGAAGCATTTTCTATTCTGAATAGTTTTAAGTGTGATCCGGTGGCTAAAGAAACATTCAAAGATGTTGTATTTAATGTCGGTGAGAATGTTTCCACACTATTTACAGTGCGAGGTGAGCCATACCGTTATTTTATAGCGATGTATAATCACACCTGGCTTAATGAACGGATTGTGGAGATATCGTTTGCACTAAAATTCCTGCAGCGTAATAGTGGAAAATGTCTTGAAATCGGTAATGTGCTTCATCATTATTTTTCCTGTAATCACACGGTGGTTGATAGGTATGAAAAATACCCGGGTATTATAAGCGAGGACATACTTGCATATAATCCCGGTGAACGTTTTAAAACGATCATTGCCATATCGACACTTGAGCATATTGGTCATGACAAGATGCGTGATGATACGAAGGTTCTGCGAGTGTATGATCACATTGTACGAGATCTTCTTGCTGATGATGGCGCTTTTTTATTTACTGTGCCTGTTGGATTCAACCCTGTTATTGACAATTATATTGATACCGGAGTGCTGAGACCGGATGACCATATTTGTCTTAAAAGAGTTTCTGAAGAAAACGACTGGATCGAGGTGCAATGGAAAGATATCAGATCGTGTAAATATATGGAACCGTTTCATTGTGCTAATGGTATGTATTTTGGCATTGTGTATGGACAAAAACATCCGGTAAAGCAACTGTCGAAACCACCTGTGCCGAAGACGTCTGAATTGTTAATAGCTCAGAACACGACGCCTTCAGTGCCAGGGCCGAGTAAGGGACGGATCGAATCAAATACATGGTTACGCAGAGTCGCAAAAGGGATTACTGGAGATGTACTTTCTATAGGAAGTCGTGATGATCGTGATGGTGAGGGGTCGTTTTACCGCCATTATTTTCAACTTGCTCTTTCTTATACTACATCCGATATTTGCGGAGCTGTCGATCTTAACCTTGATATAAGAAATAAAACAACAGTTCCTGATGGCCGGTTCAATTGCATATTCTGCAGCGGAGTGCTCGAGCATGTTGATGATTTTCATGCAGGACTTGCAGAGATAACAAGAATGCTTAAAGCTGGAGGTACATTGCTTCTTGGACTTCCATTCCGTCAGGCGATTCATGATGCTCCTACTGATTTCTGGCGATTTACGCGTTATGCAATAGAGTATCTCCTGAAAAAAGAGTATACTATTCTTGAGATAAAAGAGATCGATTGCTCAGTAAATGATTTCCCGGCAGCATATTGGGTTCAGGCTATTAAAAAATAGGCTGGCATACACAAATTTTAATACAGGTACTAACATGATTTCGAGTTCACAGCAACGCACGTTCAAAATAGAAATAGGCAGTGGTACAAATCCTCAGCCCGGTTATATTCACCTTGATTGTCGCTTTGGATTGCCGGAGCTGGGGGTGATCAGCGATATCAGGACTGCACTTCCGTTCAGGGAGAATAGTATTGATGAGATATTGTCGCATTCGAGCATTGAACATGTATCGTGGCGTTCCATTCGAGAAACGTTAAGCGACTGGTTCAGAGTATTGAAGCCTGGAGGCAGGGTAATTATTTATACACCAGATTTCAGATATCTCTGTGAAATGTACCTTCAGGGAAAAACAGATGAACATCTTGATAAGAGTTATATTGAAGAGTCAAAAAAGATATTCGGGACGTATACACCTGCAGTATGGGCAATGATCAAGATGTTTGCAGGACAGGAATACCCGGAAAATTTTCATTATGCATCATACGATTTCGATTTATTGCGTTCGGTTCTTGAAACCGTTGGGTTTAGGCAGGTAACGCGTATTGCGCCAATGTACAGTCTGCGCATTAAAGCTGTGAAACCGATAAATGCTGTTTCAGTTTCGGTACCGGAAACAGTTCAAAAACCAGATATTACATCTGTTCCACCCGCTGCACCGATCTACAATAATCAACCTGTATTCTCTTCTGCTCAGACCTCAGGAAGAAAAGGTCTTGTCCATGTCAATCTTATAGACCGCGGTTGGATACTCGAGAGGATGGGGATGGAACTTGAGCGTCACCTTGATTATGTATCAGTCGGGGATTCACCGGATCCTGATGCAATGATCAATTACCATATTAATTATCATGCTTTCAAGAAAAAACACAGTCTTGATATGGCCCTGTTTACACACATTGAAGAAAATGTACCTCCTGTCAAAGAACTGTTTTTCACTGTAGCACGTTTGATCGATTATTGTGTATGCATGTCGAAAAAATACGAACTGATCCTGCATGATAACAAGATCGAGCATGTTACCACCATTATGCCAGGTGTGGAGCTTGAAAAATTTAAGCCGGTTTTACGAATTGGCGTTGTCGGGAGAACCTACCATACCGGAAGAAAAGGAGAACAGCTGGTTGCAAAAGCTATGGCTATTCCACATACACAGTGGTACTTTGCCGGTGATGGGTGGCCTCGAGGAGGTATACATTTCCCGTATGAAAAACTTACTGAATTTTATCAGCTTATTGATTGTCTGCTTGTACCAGCTCTTTACGAAGGCGGCCCAATGCCCTTTTTGGAAGCATTAGCTTCTGGTAAACCGGTCATTTCACCGCCAGTAGGTTTTGTCCCGGAATTTCCACATATTGAGTATGAAGCGGGAAATTTTGAGGAGCTCCGGAATAGAATTGACATACTTGTTGAAGAAAAATTGGCACTGCGCCGTACGGTTGAACATCAGACCTGGTTGCGATGGGCGATGGAACATCATCGGCTTTTCAGCAAATATTTACCAGCTGAAAACATTACTACCCTGAAAATGCCAGGAGTCATACAACAGACACCTGCTCCGGTGTTGCAATCTGTTCCAGAGTTTGCAGGCACATCTGTTTACGGAATTAATAAATTGCGTATACTTTTGGTAGCTCGGAAAGAGCAATTGACCGGTGGCCCATCCATTCGCATACCGATTCTTCAGAAGCTGATGTCTGCGATGGGGCATACTGTTGATATTTGTTATGATCAACTGCCTGACTCTTCGGAGTACGATGTTGCTCATGTATTTAATGTATGGGCACCCTGGGAAGCAATGCAGCAGATGCGACATCTCAAAAAATACAAGACCCCTGTTGTGTTGTCACCTATTTTTCTCGATTTAGCAGAAAGTGCCTGGGCAGCAAAGGCGGTAATGCTCATATTTGCGCCTGATGTTGATGCTGCTGCCCGTGATAACTATTTAACTGCTCTTGCAAATGGATCGCTTATGCTCGATAATCGGTCCCGGGCGCAGGGGCTTGAGATTTTCCCGGGGGCAAACAATATGCTTCGTGAAATAATTCTGTTGTCGGATTATGTTGTTACATTGTCAACAGAAGAGATGCAGCGGATTTCAAAGTGCCTCTCTATATATAACCATCCATTTACTGTCGTCCGCAATTCCGCTGATTATAGTGCATTTGAAAATGGGTCATCACAATGGTTTGTGTCGACATATGGTATAAAGAATTTTGTACTTTGTGTTGGAAGAATAGAGCGAAGGAAAAATCAGGTAATGCTCCTTCATGCAATGCGGGACAGCGGATTACCTGTAGTTATGATAGGTCAGAATGGAGAGCCTGATTATGAACAGATCTGCCGTTCACTTGCACCAAAAGACACGTTGTTTATACCACAGCTGGGACGTGAAGAGCTTGCATCAGCGTTTGCTGCAGCCCGTGTTTGTGTGCAGCCAAGCTGGTGTGAGGGAGCTTCACTTGTTAATTTGGAAGCAGCTGCATCAGGGTGTCCGCTTGTTATTAGTAACAGGGCTTCAGAATTTGAATATTTTGGTGATAGCGTGAGATACTGCGATCCTGCCGACTGGCGATCAATTGCCCAGGCTGTACATGATGCTTATTTGTCATATGACACAGAAAAGGAGCAGCGTGAAAAATTACGTAAACGTCTAAAAGTAAGTTGTACCTGGGAATTGGCAGCTGAAGCAACACTGGCGGCTTATGAAAAAGTTATTGCAAGGAAAGATAGGACAATTCAAAACATGCAGAGAGTATAGAAAACACAAAGATTAAAATGATCAGAGGTTTTTGAATAACCACGAAAGTGATCCGCAAATTATCAAGACTGTGCTTCACCAAAAGCAGCAAATATTGCGAAACACGCATGCTAAATATTCTCCAATGTCCCGTTAGGGACAGAATGTTTGTAGTAAAACAATATAAAAAAATTAAAGTCCTGTTGTGACGAAATATTATAGAGCAGATCAGGTGAAATTAAAAATTCCCATAAGATAAATTCGATTCCGGGGCATACGCTTTGCTTTAATCTCTATCGTAGTAGTAGCGATACCCATAGTTGTTAACAAGGAGTACTTAATGGGTTCACCGGAAGCAAAGCGGCCTGATGGAAAACCAGTTGCTGGTGAAGAGAAAAATAGATCATTATGGAGATTTCTGCTATGGGGTTTTGTACTGACAACACTTTTTTTTATGGTTTTCGGTTCACTAGGAGAAGTACATTATACAACTATACCATATTCTGTTTTCAGAGGGCAGCTCGGTAAGGACAATGTAGCTTCGGTTATGTTTCGCGGCAGGCAGCTGCAGGGGGATTTCCGCCAGGAGTTTATCGATACGGTTTTAAAAAATGGCGATACCATCCGGTATAAAGCTTTTTCTACTATAATGCCTGAACTTGATGATCCATCTTTATTGTCAGTATTAGATCAGAAAAACGTAATAATAACAGCTATGCCATCTGATGGATCAACCTGGTGGGCGAGCATATTCCTCGTTCTGTTTCCATGGTTGTTACTGATTGGCTATTTTGTTTATGCAGGAAAGAGGATATCCGGTCAGATGAAAGGATTTCCAGGTGGTGGACTGTTCAGTGTTGGTAAATCACGTGCTAAGCGATTCCGTAAAGAGATCGAATCGGTTACGTATAATGAAGTAGCTGGACTGACCAATGCAAAAAAGGATCTTGAGGAAATTGTAGCTTATCTCAAAGATCCTGATAAATTTGCGAAGCTGGGTGCTTCGATTCCAAAAGGTATACTTCTTATGGGGCCACCGGGTACTGGAAAAACATTGCTTGCGCGGGCAACTGCCGGTGAAGCAGGAGTTCCGTTTTTCAGCACCAGCGGATCAGAATTTATCGAAATGTTTGTCGGAGTAGGAGCTTCACGGGTGAGGGATATGTTCGATACCGCCAAAAGGGAAGCGCCATCTATAATATTTATTGACGAACTTGATTCTGTTGGCAGAGTGCGTGGAACAGGTCTTGGTGGAAGTCATGATGAACGGGAACAGACTCTCAATCAGATTCTCTCGGAAATGGACGGTTTTGAGCCGCATCAATCGGTGGTTCTAATTGCAGCAACCAACCGACCGGATGTGCTTGATCCTGCTCTGACAAGGCCTGGACGATTTGACAGGCAGATTACTCTTGACTTACCTCAGAAAAACGCACGTATGGAGATTCTCAGGATCCATTCCAGGCATGTGCCACTTTCCCTTGATGTTGATTTGAAGGCTGTTGCATCACGCACTGTTGGGTTTTCAGGCGCAGATCTGAGAAATCTTGTCAATGAAGCCGCTTTGCTTGCCGGAAGAAAAAACAAGACAGCTGTCGACAATCACGATTTTGAAGAAGCTCAGGATAAGATAATTTTAGGTGCGGAGCGTGAGGAGCGGATCGAGAATAACGAACGGAGAATTGTATCATACCATGAAGCAGGTCATGCATTAATGGCAAAACTGCTTCCAAATACCGATCCTTTACAGAAGGTGACTATTATTGCTCGTGGACGAGCGTTGGGTGCAACTGAGCAGATCCCTGAAAACGACCGGTTCAATTTTAATCGCAGTTATTTGCTCGCAAGAATAGCGGTCGCACTTGGAGGACGTGCATCAGAGCGACTGGTATTTAATGAATTAACTAATGGTTCCGCTGAAGATCTCAAGTATGCGACTTCGATTGCCCGAAAAATGGTCTGTCAATGGGGTATGAGTGAAAAAATCGGTCCGGCAGTGTTTAATCAGGCTGAGGAACATCCCTTCTTAGGTAAAGAACTGGCTCAACCACGAGATTTCAGTGAATTTACAGCTCGTATCATCGATGAAGAGGTTTTGCGGATAATTCTTGAACAGGAAAACAGGGCTATTGAGATACTTGGACTTAACAGAAAAAAGCTGGATACCATAGCTCTGGCACTCGAGGAAAACGAGACACTTGAGAATTGCGATATTGAAAAGCTTTTAAAGCAAGGTGATATTGAGAGTGAAAATGATGAAAAGATTAATGGATGGTGAAACCTGAGGTCTCGTGACGAACTATTTCGTCGCAAGACCTAAATCCCACCCTCTTTCATAGCAAGAGTTAAACTTCCCCTGGCAATGAGATTACGTCCGCAAACAGATTCAACTTCATAGGTGTGAAAATTACCGAAACTGCGGTCTTTGTGTGCGGTCATTCGCAGAGTATCTCCCGGCTTTGCCGGATGTGTAAATTTCATATTTACAGAGGCAAGAAAAAAGATCTCAGGAACATCTGAAGTGTCGCCGGTAATGACCTTTTTTGTCAACCCCCACAGTAAGCCGCTGGTTTGAGCTAACGCATCGGTAACAAGTACACCGGGCATGATCGGTTTAACCGGGAAGTGACCTGCGAAATGGGGCTCATCGGGCATAAGCATGCGCTCACAGATAATCGTTTTATCGGGTACAAGTTTGACAACTTTATCCACAAATAGAAATGGTGGGCGGTGGGGAAGTATTCCGAGTATATCATTCATGGTAAAGGTCAGTTCCGAATTCATCATGGTTCCTTTCAGTAATTATAATGTTTCCCAGATGGTATTACTGTCGAGTATTTTCAGTTCGGCAATCATTTGTTGACGTACCCGTTCACAAAATGCTGATGGGCGTTCATTTTCTTCTGCCAAAGCTGGTGAAAGAGATTTCATGGTCAATTTCATTGTTACCGGAGGAAAAATGCTTCCTTTGATTTTTGCCATAAATGGATAGTCGGTGTGAACAATAACCGGTATAACCGGGATACCTGAATCGATCGATAGTCTGAATGCCATATCTTTGAATGGAAGCATTCGCCGGGACCTGGCGCGTGCACCTTCAGGGAAAATCATAAGTTTGTGACCTGTGCTGAGCAGCTCTTTACAGCGGCCTAATGCAACTGCGAGTGAATCAAGTGATGATGGATCCACACTGACGAAGTTGTAATGCTTTACAAGGCTTGAGTAGACCGGGAGGCGCGCATAGGCTGATTTCATTACAACACCAACCCGTTTCAGTTTTGACATCAGAAGTGGACCTTCGATACGGCTTCTGTGGTTGCATACGATAATCGCAGCTTTTCCATCACCGGGGATGTGTTCGAGATGCTCATCAATTTTGTAAATGCCTATAAGCGGCAGCCAGAAACGGGTTAAAAATGAAAGTGTAAAAAGATACAGTTTTTCAAAAAGAGGTTGTCGTATAGATGGCAGTATGAGAAAAAAAATCAGAATTACTGGTAAAATACACAAAAACAGCAGATTAAGCATAAAGTAGCAGGTATATCCGGCTACACATGCAAGAATATGAACAGGTGATGGTTTGGTTCTTGTTGAAACTGACAACTTGTTGCTGATCCTTGAGTGAAAGTTTGCTTAGAATGGTGAAATTAACTCTTTGAAAGGGGGAAGTACTGAGTCCTTGGCTGAGAGAACCGGATTCTGTACCGGCCAGGGAATATTGAGATCGGGATCATTCCAGATTATTCCGCTGTCATGCTCCGGTGAGTAGAAATTGTCAACCTTGTATTGTACCTCTGTGCCTGGTTCGATTGTACAGAATCCATGTGCGAAGCCCTGAGGGACAAGCAGCATATTAAAATTACTTGATGTTAATTCAAAACCCTGCCATTTACCAAATGTAGGAGAATTTTTCCTAAGGTCAACAGCAACATCATAGATAGCTCCCTGTATAACCCTTATCAGTTTGGTCTGAGTAAAGGGCGGTTTCTGAAAATGCAAACCGCGTAATACGCCAACCGGCTCCGATCTACTATGGTTGTCCTGAACAAAAACCGTAGTTATTCCTGCATTTCGAAATGTCCGGTCTGAATAACTTTCAAGGAAAAAACCTCTGGGATCTTTGAATACTTTTGGCGTTATGAGGATAAGACCTTCAATTTCTGTAGATTGAAAATTCATAGTTGTCACCAGGGTTCCTTTTTTCGTACCAGGTCTGCGAGATATTGTCCGTATCCATTTTTGGACATCGGTTGTGCTAACGTAAGTAACTGACTTTCGGTAATGTATCCTTTTCGAAAAGCGATCTCTTCAGGGCTTGAAACTTTGAGTCCCTGACGGGATTGAATGGTTTCAACAAAGATAGATGCCTGAAGCATCGATTCGTGTGTACCGGTGTCAAGCCAGGCTATGCCACGACCCATCGGTATAACAGATAATTCACCCTGTTCGAGGTACATGCGGTTGAGATCAGTAATTTCGAGTTCTCCCCGCTTGGATGGTTTGAGTGATTTTGCGAAATTGACGACCTTGTTGTCATAAAAATAGAGACCGGTAACAGCATAATTTGATTTTGGCTGGGCCGGTTTTTCTTCAAGGCTTAACGCTTTACCATCACTGCCAATCTCGACAACGCCATATCGTTCGGGATCGTTGACCCGGTAGGCAAAAACTGATGCACCATCGGTTTGCTGAGAGGCGATTTTCAGTTTTTCAATCATCCCATGTCCCCAGAAAATGTTGTCACCAAGAATAAGAGCGCATCGGTCATTCCCTATAAATTTATCACCAATAATAAATGCCTGTGCAAGACCATCAGGGCTAGGTTGAACCGCATATTGAATATTCAATCCCCACTGGTTGCCATCACCAAGTAATCTTTTAAATGATGAAGAATCTTCAGGGGTAGTGATAATTAGGATGTCCCGTATATCGGATAACATCAATATCGAGAGTGGATAATAGATCATCGGTTTATCGTATACCGGCATCAATTGTTTGCTGACAGCAACAGTAACCGGATAAAGGCGGGTGCCAGAGCCTCCGGCCAGAATGATACCCTTAGTCATTGATTTCTCCTGGTTGTGAAATGAAAAACTAAAAATATATATTCCTAATATTAAAACCCAAGTAGATGCTGATCGGGTATTAAATCTGATGGATAAAACGACTGAAATTTATGGAATTTGAAGATCACATAAAAAAATTTATTGATTATATAAAAAAGGAAAAAGGCTTTTCCAGTCATACCGTTGATGCGTACCATCGGGATCTTACACAATATTTTGAATTTATCAGCCAGAAGTATCCTGGAGTTCAGAATCTTGAATCGGTGATGAAGAAAAATCAGATCAGGCTTTTTATTCAACAACTTACAGCTTCCGGATTAAAGCCCCGGTCACTTGCAAGAAAAGTAGCTGCCATAAAGAGCTTTTCGCGATATTGTGTGAAACAGGGCATCCTTTCCGCAAATCACAGTAAAATTATCGCTTCCCCAAAACTGGATAAGCCGTTGCCGGTATTTCTTACCCAGAAGCAGACATCAGAGATTGTGTCGAATTGTTCGAATGAGTTTAGTGTGCTGAGAAATGATACGATAATGGAATTTTTTTATGGTAGTGGTATCCGGCTTTCAGAACTTCATGGGCTGAATTTGGGTGATATTGATCTCCGAAAAAGGGTTCTTCATGTGTTGGGTAAGGGAAAAAAGGAGCGGATAGTACCGGTCACATCTGTAGCGGCTGAAGTCGCCGGGAAATATATACAGGTTCTTCCCGGACAGCGGGATCTCAAAGCACCCTTATTTACCAATTCTGAAGGAGAGCGAATTTCACGACGGCAGATCGAGAGGATTGTTGAAAAAAAACTGACCGGTATCAGCATCAATAAAAAGAAAAGTCCACATGTTCTGCGCCACTCATTTGCAACACATCTTCTGGATGAAGGAGCTGATATCCGGGCAGTGAAAGAGCTGTTAGGTCATTCATCACTGGCAGCAACACAGATTTATACCCATATCTCAAAAGAACATCTCACAAAAATATATCGTCAGGCGCATCCCCGATCTCAGAAAAACGAGCAGATTGAACCTTAATTTCTATGCGTCCCACTATTAAAAATTAGTTCAATATCGCGATTTGCTGTGATACTGTGTGTATTTGTTGAAAAATGTACGATTCTTTTTGAGAACCTTATATATTATGGCAAAAATTGCCGATTTGAACTTTTTTGAATCGTTAAAATTAATTTTAGTCATTCAAGTACAACAGTTTCTTTTCAAAACAGTGAGATGATTCGTCATTTTAATTATACTACCTTGCCTGGTCTGCGACATACATGGGGATTTCATATGCTGCTAAAAAAAGATGTAATAGCTCAATTTTTCAGTATTCTGTTTTTATTGTCCACCTTTTCGGTGGTTAGGGCTCAGTCGTACCCTGATACAATCTGGGTGCCTGTTACTTTCTATGATTTTCATTCAGACAGAACCAATCCTGAGTTTGAAGCTATGCATGAAGGCAGGCTGCGACAGGGAATGGTTGCAGATGATCTTGGGGCGGATGGCAAACCAACTCTTGGTCCTAACCCGTACCTTAACTATTATATTAGTAAATGGTTTGTACCCTGGAAAAGTGGTGATTTTACTATCCCGAATTATTTCCCCAATGCTCCCTACAAAGTTGGATTTTATTCAAATCCTGACACCATGTTTTATTACGACTCCACATTAAGTAAAGATACTTTTGATATTGTTGATCAAGGATGGAAAAGGGAGTTCCAGCAGGCAGTTGTTTATAGAGGGGTAAAGACGGTTGAATATGATACAGCATTTAAAAATATTGTCATAAAAGACTCTCTACCGTTTCGTCATATTGGCAATGGTACCTATGAATACAATAATGACAAGTTTTTTCCGCTGGATAACAAAGGGTTTGGTAATGAGTGGAACCATGAATCGGGAAAGAATGATAATAATCTTGATGTAAACCATAACTATTCATTTACCATGGAGTTGCACTGGAGCTTTGTTAAAAAGGCTGGTTTAACATTTGATTTTAATGGTGATGACGACGTGTTTGTGTTCCTCAATAAAAAGTTGCAGATAGATCTTGGTGGGATTCATAAGCCGGAGCAGAAGTCATTTTCAGTGGATAACATTACTGGAATGACTAACGGAAAGACCTACGATCTCGATGTGTTTTACGCCGAACGTCATTCTGCGGAGTCTCATATTCGTATCACGACTAATATGATCTACTCACCGTCAAATTTGAAACTTTACGGGAAGAGGGGAACACCTGATGCAAATGGTAATCCACCCCTTGGAAATTCAGATACAATTGAAGTTGGCAAAACATTTGTTATTTATGGAAATATTTTTGATACTCTTGGCGTATGGAAACCGGAATATAACAAGTATATCACCTGGTCGGCGACAAGTCTTGGTGGCAATCCGGGATTATCTGCGACCAGTGGTGATTCAACCGCATTTTCAGGAACGGTTTCTAATAGTTCAGTAACCATTACGGCTAAATTCGTTAATCCTGATAACGGAAAAGAATCTGAACGGAGTATCACCCTTTTTGTAAAGCCACCAGTTCCTCCGCCGGCATTTATAATTAAATTTTATGACAGCGATAAAGATCCGTCAACATTGACGCCAATCACCAGCTTTGCTGCAAAGACTGGTAATACAACAACAATCTATGCTCATGTTTTTGACTCTGGTAATGTATGGCTTCCAAAATACGATTCTCTGGTGACCTGGTCAATTTCAGTAAATCCTGACGGGATCATTATCACACCATTAAAAGGAAGTCTGACACATATCACACCGGCAACTACAGGTGACAGAAAACTACTTGCTGAGTTGGTTGATCCCGATAATGCATTCAGGCCAAAGTCAAAAGCCGAACTTCCTTTTACTGTTGCAGTTGGACCAGTTCCGGCACCATATCAGATCCGTTTTTACAATGCAGATGGTGATCCTAAAGGGTTGACACCAATTACATCGCTCAGTGCAAATGCCGGTGAGCAGATGACAGTCTATGCACACCTGTTTGATAGTGCAGGAGTATGGCTTGCCGAGTATGATAAGTTAATTCAATGGTCATCAAATCCTGTTGATTCAGAGATCTCAATAACACCAAGCGTGGGTTCAAAAGTTATTGTCAGCAGCAGTGAAATTGGCTCATTCTATCTTAAGGCGCGGTTTAAGGATCCAGATAACACAAAACGTCCAGAATCCGGAGCGGAACTTCCGGTGAACATAAAAGCCGGTATTGAGGATCATGTTCAGATTGTGACAGATACGGTTACCATGACACTCGACACCGCAATGCTTGAGTTCAGCAGCAAGGTGAACAGTATACAGCTTTTTGGTGTTGTTCGTGATAAATACGGAAATTTTATACGATACACGAACGTTAATGCACAATGGATAAGTTCACAATCTGGTATCGCTCCGGTTTCGAATATGTCTGGTCCGACAACAACGGTAACAAAAGGGGTAAGTTATTCTGAAGAGTTGATTCAGATTACTTTGCGTGAAGGGAACCTTAAGCCGGATACGGTAACCATCCAGTTTAATGGAAACAGATCCGCTATTGCTACTCCGGTACCATTTGTGCCCGGAAAGACGCTTATTACGCAGATTCTTCCGCCGAATGTGGTGGATTTTTACTCAAATATTATCAATAACCTCCCGAATAAAAGTGTCGTTCTGGTTGGAATAACAACTGAAGGTGTGCTTATTCCTCTCATTCCCGGAGATACTATTAAAACGGATCTGTCAAAAGTCTCCTTTGGCAGGGTTCGTATTTATGATGGTGTTGGAAATCTGGTCAGGGCTGATTGTCCGCTATTGAGGGCGAAAAACTCAAAATCTTATGCGGTTGCATGGGATGGTACTAACAGCAGTGGCAGAGTCGTAGGTACCGGAGCATATCTGGTTGATATCCGTGGCAGAGAAAAACGCAGAGATGGACGAATCGGCGATTTTAATATGCGGGTAAAAGTTGGTGTTTCAAGGTAGAAACTGTTGAGAAGTTAAGAAGGGGTGTGGTGATGCAGTGCACTCACCACATCATGCTCTGTTATTCAATATTTCCCTGGTGATGATAGCATCCCGATTTGGCTGGTCCCCCTTTTGGGCAACATCCGCCTGCAGGTTTGTTTCCGCAACCACCTTTACCAGGGCCCATCTTGCCATGACATCCGCCAGGGCCACCAACATCCTCCCGCGAAAGCATCATTTTAAACTGATCTGCGGTCAGAATCTGTTTGACTTTTAAAAGATGCGCATATCTTTCCTGCGTTATTTTTGTATGAAGTGCACCCAGTTCTTGAGAGTAATTGTCAAGAACCTGAGTTGATGGAGCATCTTTGAGAAGTTCATCAGCAATTTTTTTTCGTACAGCCATCACTTCATCTTTGTGGGCTTTCCTGGTTTCCATCATTTCAGCATGCAATGCTTTGAGCTTTTCCTGTTGATCTGCAGTCAGTTTCATATCACTCCAGAAACACCCTGGGCCGGCTTTCTCATGACATGTGCCTTTCTGAGCAAAAACCGAAGCACCCATAAAAGCAATAGTTAATCCGGAAATAAGAATCGTTCTGACGTTCATGTTAGTCTCCTTTGTTTAATAATTATTGATAATTGCATACATTTCAATGTCATTGTCAAGATCATTGCCGTTCACGAAGTCGTGCAATGTTTGTAATTCATCCGCAACCTCCTTCTCGACGATATATACAGGTTTATGTAGTGTTAAACTTATTGATCCCAGAAACAGCAGCAGCGATGCTGCAATCGAGTAATACAGTATGGTTCTCTTTCGTTTAGATCCAACCTTTTTTCCGATTGCATTAAAAAGATCCGGTGGAAGTTCCGGAACATCACGCAATGAACTTTTTAACTCATTTTCAAAATTCATACAACCTCCTTCAGTGCTGGTGCGGTCGTAAATTGATTTCTTATTTTATCTTTCAATCTGGAAAGGCGTGTTCGTAACGAACCTGATGATTCACTCGTAACAGATGCGAGTTCTTCGAACGACAATGAGTCGAGTTCCCGTGCAATCAGCAGGAATCGTTCCTGTGGAGTGAGCGTTGATAAAATCCTGTCCATCAATTCCCGCTCATCATAGTTGTCAGAACGATAAGACCCTGCAAGTGTGTCTTCAAACGGCTCATTCAATTTCAATTTTGTCACTTTTGACAAACAGCTGTTGGCAGCATTGTACACAATCCTGTAGATCCAGGTTGAGAGTGCACTTTCAGCTCTGAAATGTTTCAATGCAGTATGTACTCTGATAAATGTTTCCTGAACAATCTCCTGAGCGATATCTTCACTCTGGCCCATCTTGAATGCGACTCTCCATACAAATGGTGCATACCAGTCATAGAGTGATTTAAAAGCCTTTCTATCACCCGATTTTGCCTGCTGCACAGTTATCTCATTAAGTTCGTTCATAGTCTTTCCTGGTTTTCATTCAGTTAGATGGCTGTTTCAGGTAAAATGTTACAACCATTGTGAAAAAAAGTGTGTAAGCATATTTTCGTAGCAGACATCGATTTATTCGCGGAGGTATGGAGGTTGAGGTTTGATTGCGAGGTTCAGGGCCCATCATTCGCCACTCGCCACTCGAACCCACTATAAACCCAGAACCCCGAACGCTGAACCTTGAAACCCATTAAAAATCATTTTCTGACTGATGTATTTGTTGTATTTTCAAACATTCGTTTAATGATTATTGAAGATAAAATCAGGGGAGAAGCGTGATGTCAGGGGAATCAAAAAAAATTGTGTTAAGCAGTGATCATGCAGGGTATGAGATGAAAGAGAAGGTGAAGCAATACCTTTTAGAGTTGGGGCTCAGTGTTGAAGATGTCAGTTCAGAGCAACTTGATCCGCAGGATGACTACCCCGAATACGGGTTTAAGCTGGCACAGAAAGTATCACGAAAAGAGTTTGATCGGGGTATTTTATTATGTGGGTCAGGAATCGGTGCATCAATAGCTGCTAACCGGTTCAAGGGAGTACGTGCTGCACTCTGTACTTCAGCTGAACATGCAAGGTTGGCCCGACTTCACAACGATTCTAATGTACTGGTTGTTGGTGGTAGAACTTCAACTTTTGAGACCATTAAAGAGATGATCGATACATGGCTTTCCCAGCAGTTTGAGGGGGGAAGACATCAGCGGCGGGTTGATCAGCTTGATACATTCGGTGAATAACCTTTTTTTTGGGTCTATACTTTTGTGAGACTTTGTTTTCACAAATTTCGCTTATCGCCTCACCCCCTGGCCCCCTCTCCATTTTGATGGAGAGGGGGAAAGAAAAGAAATTTTTCGGTGACTCCCTTTCTGCACAATGGGGAGGGAGACTATCTTCAAATAGGCTAAATTTGTGTAAATCAAAACTTTGTAAGCATTTATTTGAGCCAGATGTTTTCTCATATACCTTTTCAAGGAATTTCTATGTCCAATGAATCAGAATTACTTGATGTACCCAAGGTTGCTCCACGTAAGAGAGCTTCATGGGATGAATATTTTATGCGGATTGCTCAACAAGCGGCTAACAGGGCGACTTGTGATCGCAAACATGTTGGAGCTGTGATCGTTCGGGAAAAAACGATTCTCTCTACGGGATATAACGGGAGCATTCGTGGCTTACCGCATTGTGATGATGTTGGTCACATGATGGACAACGGGCATTGTATCGCAACGGTCCATGCTGAGGCGAACGCCATTATTCAGGCGGCGAAAAACGGTACTGCGATTAACGGGGCAGATATCTATGTGACAGCATCACCCTGCTGGAACTGCTTTAAATTGATAGCTAATAGCGGTATCAAACGGGTCGTGTTTCTTGAGTTTTATCGTGATGAACGGATTCTTACGGTAGCTGCGGCTGCGGGGGTGGAACTGGTTCAGATTCAGATGGAGTTGTAGTTCGGGGGAA
>JBNKZD010000210.1:0-32718 GCA_050301235.1 Chitinispirillaceae bacterium
AGGCGTGCTATGCCAGAACCCAGGCAATGCGTCAATTTCAAACTCTATTATCAACTGCAATCTTCTCTGCGGTATCCGTGTAAATGATGCAAATCCACATATTATTTCCTGTATTTTTTCTTATAATAAAAATAATGGCATCTGGTGTGATGGAAAATCGAAAGTTACATTGAATTACAACTGTTTCTGGAACAACGCGGATGGAAATTTTCTTGAATGCGATCCGGAATTTGGTGTAAAAATCAAAAAGAATGATCGTGGGGACAGTATCGATCTTGGAGGTAATATCTTTTTATCACCGATATTCGCAGGGTCTGTGGACGACTCTATAGCAGCAGAGAAAGATCTTGCCAATCCAACTGATAGTGCAAAAGTTAAAAGCTCAATTATTGCCGATATTATTCAGTCAGTTCAGAAAAAGCCACCACGCCCCCGACAGGAAACAATTACCAACAGGTATTCTCTGTCAAAATATTCGCCTTGCATTGATGCTGGAAGCCCTGATGGAAAATTCAAAGACATTGATGATACAAGAAATGATATTGGTATCTATGGCGGTCCGGAATTTTTAAAAAATCAATAATTATCAGAATACCGAAAGACGCCATCGATTGCTTTAAATGCAAATCCTATTGGTCGCAATCTCGCGCCATAAAGGCCATCATAGACAGCAAGCCATATTGAGAAATGCTTCATTCGCTTGTCAAGTGATGGGAGCATCTTGACAGTATTACTATCAAATGGCTGTACTTGTATTTTCATCAAATCGTCCATTGCAACATCACTCACCTCATCAATGTTGCGATAAAACCATTTGTAGTAGAACAGTTCCGTGGTATCATTTCCACTGTTGAAGTTATAGCTGGTATCGATTATGGAATCTACCACTGATGCTTTCAGAAAATAACTGTAACCCTTTTCGATAGAAATGGTATCTGGTCCGGATGATAAATCATACACCTTTTTTATATCTTTTGATTGAGAATCAAACGATGATGTGTTCCCATACACCTTGAACAACTGCACCTTATCAATAACCGGATTCCTGTTCACTTCAACATCAAGCCCAGCCCTCTTCATCTTTGTTGCATACTTAACTGTATATGATGTTTTCAGTTTATAATATCCGTTAATTGTACCCGACATTCTTATTTGGATAGAAAAGACCTGAAGCATCAGGCTGAGGTTTTGTTTTGTTAACTTTCCACCAAACAGAGTATCGGTATTAACCATTGAAAAGAGTCCGGGTGTTGAAGCAAGATCGATAATATCAAACACCTGACCTATAGTGACTGACGAAAGTTGCTGTTTAACCGAATCATCAATGGATCCAGGAAGCAGAGCTGATACCGGTTTTGAAAGATCAAACTTTTTCCGGATAACATCTTCAGGAATTTTAAAGTCAAATGTAATCGAGTCAGTATTCCCGCCGAAATACTCAGTATACGAGCCAGGAACCAAAAGCTGCTGCAGTGGAACAGAATCGACGAATGTATCTTTTCCAAACACTCCGGAGATTAATTGTGTAGAGATCCACCACTGAGCCGACTTTACTTCCTCACCACCGAAATACGCCCTCATCGTTACCGTATCACCAGGCGATGCTTCCGCATACCCATTATTATTAAAGGTGATCGCAAGGGACCGGAGTTTTTCCACATTTTCAAACTGATCAGGCAGGTTTGCACCACATCCGGTCAGCAACAATATTATCGGCAGTATCATTAACAATCGCATAGTTCAACTCCGCTCAGAATTCCGCACGCAAACCAAATGATGGGATAAATGGTGCAGAAACTGTGGTCTGGTCAGAATAATCAAAATCGAAAATAGTGAATTCAGGACTTGCATAGATAAAACTGAACACATTCTGAAAATCGAGATAGGTCGCAAGCATCCATTTATCAAATACGAACTTTTTATCAACACGCAAATCAACCTGCACAAACGGTTTATTACGCAGACTGTTGGCCTTTCCATATATCGGTACATACTGGAACTGATCGGCTTGATACACTTTGTCAACAACTGGTGTATAAGGATTTCCACTCACATACCGGATACGTGTCCCAGCTTCAAACTGCTTTTTCAAGCGGTAATTGAGAATCAACTGAAGATTATGCGTCTGGTCCCGCCCGTACAGTTTCCATCGGTTCTCAGCCCTGTCAAAGCGCTCACTACGGGAGAGTGAATACGCAATCCACCCGAAGAGTCGGTCGCCCTGATCATGACGCAATAACAACTCCAGTCCGTACATTCTCCCCTTTCCTTTCGGGAGGAATGCGGGGAGTTCCTTATTTTCGGTCAGTTCTGTACTGGTGTAGGTATCGGGAATGTCCCATTGTGCATTATGGTAAACCTGAACATCTGCAGAAATCAGATCGGTGAGCTGCACTTCATACCCCGCAGTGATATGCCGGGCTTTTGTTGCCGGATGTGCAGGATTACCAAACAACGGATGTGTGACAAATCCAATTGGCTGCGGCGTCTGATTATAGGTCCCTATAGCACATTTGGCAGTCTGACTTTTTGCGAATTTATAGCGCAACGCAAGACGCATTGATGGTTCCCCTGAATATCCTCGCGAATTGTCAAATTTTTCGTAGGGCCAGAATTCTGGAATCACTCCACCTTTATAGTGCAGTTCATTATAATAATCGTAACGCAATCCAGTCAGGATGAGTAATTGTTCAACCGGTTTGATCTCAAACTGAAGATACGGTGAGGCAAGTCCTAACTTCAGGTTGGTTGTGTCCCAGACAATCGTGTTGTCATTCGTTGTATTCGGAAAGGCCCCCGTCTGGTTGTATTTCTGATACCATAAATCAGCACCAAGATCTACTTGTAGTTTTTTGCTGATTTTATACTGAAGTTCATCACGCAACGAAAGTTCATATGCGCGAAAGTCAATTTTTATAAAACCAAACGCACTACTATACCCGTTTTCGGGAATTAATGCTACCCGGAGTGAGTTTTTAAGCGAACTTGTCAGTTCAGCCTCCCACCCGGACATAAACATGGTGAACGCAACTCTCTGACGAAGCCTGTCAGTAAGCTTATCGATATCAGAACTTCCCCCCCGAACAAATGGAGCTATCAGTTCCATCTGGTCGTTAGACCCAAATAGTGTGAAAAACACCTTATTGTTCTTCGTTATATCTGCGTCAACTCTTGCAAGATAGTCGTAGTAAAATGGAACTATTGATACGGGCAGGTTAAAATATTTACTTTTTGTAATTGCTCCGAGAATATCCCCAATATAACTGCGTCGTGCGCTGACAATAATTCCCGCGTTCTTCCCGATTGGCCCTTCAGCAAATACGGTTGCATCAAACAGATTAACATCGGCAAAACCGCTATACCGGTCGCGCCTGGCGTTTCGCCCTTTCAGTTCGATAACCCCTGCGATTGTTGATCCATACCTGACTCCGAAACCACCCGGATATAGGTTTACAGACTCTAGTCCGTCAGAGTTATAGGTGGATTTTATACCACCGAAATGGTACAACTGTGGAATCTGTATACCATCCAGAAAAAATTTACTGTCCCAGCTTGGTGCCCCGCGAACGACAACAGCACCACCACCAAATAATGGTCGCGCAACTCCCGGAAGCGCCTGAACCACTTTAACCGCATCACCGCCAAATCCCGGAATTTTCTTAACTTCATTAAGTGTTAACGTTCGACGCGATACCTCTTTTTCTTCATTTTTACCATAGACGGTAATCTCATATTCAGCATATGATGTCCGTTGCAGCCTGAAAACGACATCAAGAACTTCACCATGCCTGATTGTGTCGGCGGTTTCAAACTGTTCATATCCCACTGCTGGAATTGTTACATGCACCGGGCCGGCAGGAAGAGATTTGTACATGAATTTTCCGGTGGAATCGGTGTGAGTCAATAGAGCTCCCTGCTCAAACTGCTGTCCACCGAAAGTGCCTATTTTATTCATATACATTGAAAAGGGAAGGCGTATTGTGCTATCAGAAAGCGTATCATCAAACACTACATAGATTTCTGCATCCTGTACCGGTGCGCGGGTACCACGTTCGTAGACAAAACCCTCAAAGTTCACATATTCTTCGATTTTATTAATGACTTCATCCAGAGTCACTTCATATTGATAGGTCAAAATAACTGGAACTGGGATTCCACCGGCAACAGCAGGAGTGAAAACAAATTTTCGAGCTGCAGCTACAACGGCACTATCCAGTTCAGGATGAATTCCTTTAACAATATAGACACTGTCGACGAGCCCACTGTCGCTTACCAGAAGATCCATAGTTACACTTCCGGTGATTGCTTCTTTCAGAAGATGTTCGGGGTAGACAGCTTTAACGAAGTTCTTTAAGACAGGTTCTTTTTCGAGTGCCGCGACCGAATCGGCTGGTAAGTCAGGTTCAGACAAATTGGAATGTACCTCACCAGATTTTACATTGTCATTAACCTCTTCAGACTCGATTTCGATCAGGACTTCATCACTATCGTTTGTTTGAGCGGATAGTGCTGATGCCCCTAAAATCACGGTAATGACGCTATAGAATAAATTACTATAAAATCTCATTTTATATTTCCTGATCCCTGAGGGATCAAATATTTATAGCACACAACAAAAGCCTCCTACGTCCCGTTAGGGACGAAATATCTATTGAACATCACGCAAAATATATTTCTCTTCATAAGAAACTGCGAATCTTTTCAACAATTCCATGTATTCATCTTTAAAATTAAATTTTTTATGGTGATCTTCCTGATTTTGTATGTACTTGACAACTCGATCTATATGTGAATGAGAATAGGAAAATGCACCGTATCCTTCCTGCCATTGGAATTTCCCATAAACCAATCGCTTATCATTGATCCATTTTGATGAATCACCCTTTATATCCTGCAATAAATCTGGAATCAGTTGATGAGGTTTATATCCCACAAAAATGTGGACATGATTCCTGGTTCCGTTAATAGTTATCATTTTGTGTTTGTTATTTTGAACTATACCGGTTATATATTTGTACAGTTCATCTTTCCATTCAGGCATTATGAGAGAAATGCGATTTTCAACTGCAAATACAAATTGGAGATAAATCTGTGTAAATGTGTTTGCCATAAATTTCGTCTTCTACATATTTTGTCCCTACGGGACAATGTTGCTTTTTTTATTGTACAATTTTCTATAAATATGTTATCCCTACGGGATATAAATGCATACACAACCATATTACTATTATTTATTTGCGTACATAATATTGCGATTAAAGAAAAATCAGAGTAAGAATGCAATATAAACCTTTACTATAAAATTTCATCCGATTTTTCCAGATCCCGTAAGGGATCAAATATTTATAGCACATACAATAGCAAAAGGACCCATCGTCCCGTTAGGGACGAAATATCTATCTCTCATCGCGCAAAATATATTTCTCATCCTCTATATCATTTTAAATCTAAAAGGTATTATCACCCATGTTGCGAAAGCGTTAGTTCCAACATATGCAGGCTCAAAAAGCAGCTTAAGACACGCTTCGTATACTTTTCCCTTCGAGCCATAACCAAGATCATCCAGAACAACCGCTTTTTTAACTTTGCCATCTATATCGACCAGAATTTTAACTTTTACAATTCCCTCGATTTTATTATCAAGCATCTCTTTGGTATATTCTGGCTTTACACGAACTAATAATTTCGGTAATGATGTAACGGTTGTAATAGAAACCAGCGAGCCCTTCAATTCCTCATTTGTTGCTGTAAACGTATCAATCTCAGTATTTAATGTATTTCCGAGTTTCCCGATCACCGCATCAGAAGCATCCCCGGATGCTCCAAAACCGGTTGAATATACCCTTTTCAGTCCATACACGCGGCGGACCGGTTTTGGCTTCTCCTCTGTTGGAGGTTTTACTATATCATCCTGTTTCTGATTCAATACTGGCTTTTCGGTGAGATCTATCGGTTCCTTTGGCTTTTCAATCTCAACTTTTTTCTCTTTTGGCACCGGTTTGGGCTTTTCGGGTTCTTTTACAACAGGTTTTTCTTCAATTATAAACTCTGTCTGTATCTGTGACATACGTTCTTCAATCGATACCGGCGGTGGATTGTGCACTTTCAGATACCACCCGGTACTTCCCGCCAGAAGCAACATCAACAGGAGTACCGGTGTAAAAAAATCCAGTTTTCCCGCTTTTTCCGGTGTGGCAGCATAAAATTTTAGAAGCAGCTCTTTTCCCTGACTACTCATTACTCCTCCTGAATCACCAGTACAGAAAAACGATTATATCCTGCCTTGGAACAGGAGTACATAACACGTTTTACATTAGAATACGGAAGCTCTCTATCACACTGAATCATCAGTTCTTTACCTTTAGTCGTATCACCACAGTGCGCGCCTTTCATTTTCATCCATTTAAAGAGCGGCTCGATAAGCAGTGAATCTGATTGTGCAATATCATCGAGCTTTGCAATGACCTCTCCATCACCAATAATTGCCTTATTGGTAATCTCGATGGTACACTGCTGTTTTGGCGGTTTATCTGAAGTTGACACCGGGAGAACAAGATCATCTGAGGGTGTGATCAGATTCCCTTCAACTGAAAAACTTTTAATCAAAAACACCAGAAGAATGGTCATGACATCGATAAGTGATGTCAGCTGGGGACGAAAGGTTCCCTCGACCTGCCCTGGCCCGGAACTCTTGACTATACTCATTATTTTCCTCCACCAGGATTGACCGTCGCACTTGAAAGTCCTACATTTTTAAACCCGGCATTCCGGCAGACATCCATCACTTTGACAACATTTTTGAATGCCATTTCATCAAGTGAAGCAATCACGATGTCATCAGTTGTCATCAGTATCTGTTTTCTATTCCTGAGCCGTTCTCCCAGTTCAGTGAATGGATAAGCTCCATTATTTACCGATAATGAATCGTACAATGTATCACCAAGAACAATCCCGAAATAATCATTCCCTACTCTAACCGTAAGTTTGGGTTTGGGTTTTTCCTGTGAGTTATTCATCGCTGCACCAACATTGGGCGGTAACGAAAACTCCAGAATGGAAAGATTGGTAAACACTGCCATTGACACAAGGAAAGGGATAAGAATAATAAACATGTTCATGACCGGGGTTACATCCAGATCATGGACCTCAGCAAGTTCCGATGGAGGCTGCTGTGATTTAAATAGTGTGAGTGACATCAGGATTTCTTGCTTTTCAAATAGTTCAGTAACCGCACAGATGATTCATCAAGATCTTTGACTAACCGGTTCTGTTTATTAACAAGAAACGTAAACAGTGCCATACAGGGTATCGCGACAATCAAACCAAATGCTGTTGTTATCATCGCCTGAGAAATACCACCGGCCAGCATCGATGCCTTTTTTGCAGCTTCAACGGTCGCAAGTGATGAAAATGAGAGCTGTAATCCGGCTATCGTCCCCAGAAGTCCAAGCAATGTCGAAATGTTAGCAAAAAGTGAAAGGTAGTTTAACCGCTCTGAAAGTCGGGGAACCTGTTTAATCGCCGCCTCCTCCACCCCATCACGGATCTCCTCAACCGATAACCCGGCCTCGAAGCGCTTAACAGCAGTTCGCAACAGAACGATAGCGGGTGATGAACCTTTCTGGACCAGTTTTGATGCATCATCGATTTTATTATCATTAATTGAACGTGCAACTGATTCAACTATCGGTGCATAGCTCTTTCTACATATTACATAATAGAAAATAGCGCGCTCACATGTGACTGCAAGTGCAACTGCAAAAACTGCAAGTATTCCCCACATAAATGGTCCACCATCATTGAACCAGGCCGCGATTGACTCAACCATAAAAAAAGCTCCTCCTTAAAAGTGAATGGAAAGTGATAAAATATACTTCGAACAGCCGGATTTCAAAACTATTCAGATGTTCGATCGTCCTGGTACACTTGCATTTACCCGGTGAGTAATCTATAATACAAAAAGTTGCATCAAACAGGAATGTGCTTCGGCATTACAGTATTCCTGTGATGTTAAGTATACCGGGATTTAGTATATTCATATAACAATGAAACATCATTCACTTCGTTTCGGCATTTAAGTTTATTTTAAAACCGGAATTTAAGGCACAGAATGTGTATGACAGCTATAGTGGTATGAAGGGAGAAGTTGCATGAACAATCTGAAACACTCACTACTATTCATTTTGATTGTACTGCTGTCGCAAGCTGCAGGAATTGAAACAGATACGATATTCCCCGTTCCCGATATTCTTAAAAACAACGTGGCATTCTGGAAAAAAATTTATACCGAAATCTCTTTGAATGAAGGTGTTATTCATGATCGGGACTATCCCCTGGTGATCTATGAACGGTTAAAAGGCGATTACAACTCACCATCAGTTAAAGCGCGAAAGGATGCTATAGCTGCATCATTGCGTTCGATAGTATCAAAACATGGCACTGGCCTCACCAAAGAGGAAGAAGCACTCTTCAAAATTTACAAAGAGTATGGTGATACAACAGTTCTCAATGAAGCTGCAGACCGGATACGGTTTCAAATGGGACAGAAAGAGCGTTTTAAAGAGGGACTTGAACGATCAGGCCTCTATCTGGACACCATTCGTCAGATACTGAAAACATATGGAGTCCCTCAACGACTTGCATATCTTCCTCATGTTGAATCGTCATTCAATACTGAAGCATATTCCAAAGTTGGTGCAGCAGGACTCTGGCAGTTTATGCGCGGTACAGGGAAAATTTACGGAATGAAAATAGATTACTCCATTGATGAGCGGCGTGACCCGATAATCGCCAGTGTCGCAGCAGCAAAATACCTCTCCTCTGCCTATGCTGAACTTAAATCATGGCCGCTTGCAATCACCTCCTATAATCACGGTGTCTATGGGATGAAACGAGCTGTTGCAAAAACCGGCTCAAATGACATATCTGTAATAATCCAGAAATATTCAAGTCGTTCATTCCGGTTTGCATCAAGTAATTTCTACGGTTGTTTTTTGGCCGCAAGCGAGATTGCTGGTAATTATAAGATCCATTTCCCCGGAATAGTACTGCTTCCAGCTATCAAATTTACTGATACAAAACTGCCCTATTTCATAACACCAGACCTGCTCTGCACACTCGTCGGCATCACCCCCCAGCAACTGGCATCTCTTAACCCTGCAATACGCTCTTCAGTTTTTGAACAGAAAAAAAGATTACCAAAAGGCCTTGTACTCCATTTACCGGCAACTATCCGTAAGGAAAATATTCAGGTTGCATTCAATACACTTCCTGATTCTCTCAGGCAGTTAGGTCCCGAGCGCTCCAGTTATTACACTATCAACAAAGGTGACAACCTCTATAATATTGCAAGTCGACTTGGGGTCTCAGTAAAAGATCTTGCACTTGAAAATAACATAACCAAGTATAACAGAATCTATGCCGGACAGGTTCTCCATGTGCCGGGTTCAGTAGCAGCGACAAAACCGATCGAAGTCGCTTCAACAGCTAAACCGGCAACTAAAAAGGGAAAAAAACAGGTGGAAACGGTTGTGGAATCCACACAGATTGAAGCAGCTGTAGAAATTGCTCAGGCTGAACTGGCTCAAATCACCCCTCCTGAAGACACTCCTCAGGTGGCGATGGCTGTAGCTCAGCTTTCAGAGTCACAGCAAACCAAGCCTGGCTCCACAAAACAGACGCCAGTAAAGGAAGCAAAAATCGCTTCCACGAAAAAAGATGCTGTAAAGAGAGACACTACGCCGGTTGAACAGCTCAGCGATTCTCTTGAAGCTATCGCAATGGCACCGGCTCTTCCAGCACCAGAGGTTTCATCAAAGACTAAACCGGTGTTGCCAACTGTGTTTGATGTCAGTCTCTACAACCTGGACGCAGTTATCTCATCGGGAGGCTCCCGGGCAGCAATTTATGTCAGCATCGATGAAACTATCGGCCATTACGCAGACTGGCTGGGCATTCCAACATGGCAGATCAGAAAGTTGAATGATATGGGACATGGTTCAAATATACGTGTCAATCAGAAGCTGATGATTCCTGTTGACAAACAGGATGCGCTCGACCGATTTTCATCAGCACGCCTTGAATACCATATGGCTATTGAGGAGGACTTTTATGCTCAGTACATGGTCTCTGATGTAAAATCTCACGTTGTAAAACGTGGTGAGACGATCTGGGATTTCTGTAATGATGGTGATGCAACAATTCCTATCTGGCTGCTCAATAAGTATAATAAACAGGTTGATCTTGGTAAGTTAACACCCGGAATGACTGTCTGGATCCCTGAAATTTCTGAACTTACTCAGGAAGAGATTAATCGGCGCAATGCGATTCAGGCTCAACCAGCCCCACAGCCTGTGCGCATTCCAATTCAGCGATTGCCGCAGAAGAGTGAGATTACTCCCTAATCTGTATAGATTTTCTTGTGCTGATTAATTCCACAACGTAAGATACCTGAATCGCATCAGCCGGTCGTTGAGCGGAGTCGAAATGACAAGCGAGATGTGTGTAAAATGCGGCTGTCTCGACTCCGCTCGACGACCATTTGAGCAATTCAAACATTGTAGAATTAAACAAGGTTAATCACTTAGTAATCAGCACCGGAACTTGTTTTCGCGGATATGGTACATCTTTTTGTTTTGAATCAATGCGGACAAAATACATTCCTGATGATAATTTGTTTACAGGAAGTGTAATATTGTCGCCATAAGCAGAACAAGTTGTTATACGCTTCCCGCTGCAATCCATTAATTCGATATTCCGCACCCTGTTATAATTTGCATTCAAAATTTTTAGAGAAGACCCATTTCTAATGACTGAAATGGGATCATCTTTTTTCTTTTTAATAGTTTGATGACTAATCCCAACTGAATCATCTTTTGCATCATAGCACACGCATTTTATATGCTCATACATATCCAGGTACGCACTCCAATAAGTAATTACCCTGCATGGGAAAAAAACATTATCAATAGCAAGATTCCCTGTCGCGCCTTCTGCGCCCTGCACTTTCCATTCGATTTTGGCAAGCTTTGATGTGTTAAGTCCTTCCACAGCTGAATTAACCCAATCCTGATGAATTTTTAAAGAATCAAAGGGGATATTAACAGTCACCCACTTACCATTTGTCGGAGGGAATCGTCTGAAATGAACAACTCCGTTCCCACGTGAATCTTTTCTTTCCGGATAATTTTTATCTCCTACATCCAGCATATCTCTAACTTCAAGTGCAACATATGAGATCTCACCTGTCGTATTATACTGAAAATACATATTTTTAACATTCTCTGTCTTAGCATCCCAATAAGTTGCAGTTGAAGAATCGTATAAATTACAACCTATCCCGACAAATCCACGTTCATCAATATCAGTAGTAGTTTTCACGGATTCACCGATTCTGTAAGTTAGGAACGCGCCTTTATCCATACCACTATACCCCGTTCCATCGAGCAATTTCAATTCGTAAAGTCCATTTGGTGTACTTCTGGTTGCTCCATCAATTATGCTTGAAGAGCCGCCATATTGTATATCATCAAAAGCATACCAGAATGTGCCGGATGTAACTTTACTGTATTTTACTTCTTTATCAAATGAGTTAAATAGGGCATTTCCGGAGGATATTGAATCAATTTCAAAGGTCTGGACATTAAATGAAATAGCCAACGAGTCCCTTCGGGCTCTGATTTTAAATCTGATCGCCTCAGCTCCAGAAAGATCTACCCACTTACCAGAAGGTGCAATATTTGTCCCTATTCCCACAAATGGAACTGCATCCCAACCCGCAGGTGTTGTAAAAGCATCTCCAAATGTAAATGGCAATGTTGCAAAATGGTTTACACCTATAGAATCAGTACTGAATTTGTATGTTTTTACCTGATGCGTATCAGAAGTATCCCCCCTGAACATCCTCGAGTGTATGGTATATGGGACATTAACAACAGATGCAACTGAGTGGGGAGCAGCCTGTGGACGATCGTTTGCCCCTACTCGATAATTATCATCATAGTAATACCAGGGGTAATCAAACTCATTAAATTTGTCATCGAACTTGGAATCGAGAACCAAATCTGCCCGAATACTATCTGAAAACAGAACCAGGACAAAAGCGATACTGATGCATACTGACATTTTGATATTAATCAAGGTAAAATCTCCTCTTTTTTTCAGCTATAATATGGATATTCGGGTATGCACTTTATTGGTATCAGAACACTCAACGATTCACATATCGCCTCACCTCACATTCGACTTCGCTCAGTGCAACGCCTCGGTCCCTCTCTCCATTAGTAAATGGAGAGGGGGAAGATCAATAATCGCATTTTCTTACTCCCTTTCTCCACGAGTGGAGAGAGGGCTGGGGAGAGAGGCGACGGCGGATTCTGTGGTGCTTGAGTTGTCTGTTTAAAAAATGCTGCTTACACCAACCAAGTGCATACCCATATATGAATAAATGACTTAAGTATTTTAGTGCTGAATTAAAATTTCACCGTTCAAGTATATTAAAAGGACATCTCAGATAGTTAGTTCCTGCTGTATATTTTTTCGTAATGTAAGCCACCTGTTTCGATCGAATAATTCTGGACCGTTTTCAGCCCGTTTGCTACAAGTGTTCCCCGTAATTTCGTATCGTTAACTATTCTTTGTAATGTGGAACCTAAATGCTCCGGTTCACATATCAGGCCATTTTCATTATTAGTGATTATTTCCGAAATCCCCGGATTCGCAGTAGCAACAACCGCACATCCACACGCGGCAGCTTCAATAGCAGGCACACCAAACCCCTCATAAGAACTTGCCATACAATAGATCCATGATCGCTGATAGTGTTGCACAAGTTCCTGTTCACTGCATGTTTTAATATGGATGACATTTTTCCCTGCACAAGGTTGCGGTCCGATTACAGTAAGGGTACAATCGGGGTGTTCACGAAGAATCTGATTTTCAAATGTATTGAGAAGTAACCTTCCTCTCTTCCTGCTGTCAAGATCGCCAAGAAAGAGTATCGATGGGTACGTTGTCTTTTTTGTGATTTCGTATCTGTACAGATCAAGTGAAACAGAACAATTTATTACCCTGTTTATTCGAGGAAGTCGTTTACGAGTTGCATCAGAAATGCCAATACAAATACCTTTTTTAAAACAGGAGATCCATTCAAAAAAGTAAAAGAGTGATTGATACAACCAACGTGAAATTGTCGTTGCATGAAGCGCTTCATCAAGAGCAGATCCGTAGAATGTTCTTACCCTGTTTTTCCTTCCCCTGCAAAGGTAATCGTCACCATGATAATGAACGATATCAAACATACCGACTGGAATTTTTCTGAACGCGATTGCCGGATAGACTTTTTGAAAGAAACGGTTACCTGTTTTCCATGGGAGCTGAACAACTTCATATAGTGCATCGGAAGGTTTCGGACTGAAAGTGAAGCAGGTCACCGAATGTCCATTCTTAACCAACTGTTGTGCCAGGCGATGGACCTGAACCGACACCCCTGATGGTTTATCTGAAGGAAGGTATTTACTGAAAAATGCTACTGTACTCATTTACAAGAACAGAACCTTTTTGTATTTAATTGATCCATATAGCAACGCGCCTGTTAATACAACCGGGGCAAAAATCACAGATACCATCTCTTTTACCAGACTGGCAGGCGCAACAGGTTTCAACTCAGTTCTACGCAATGTAAAAAGCAGTGCAATAATCGTTGAGATCGAAGCTGCGCGACGAAAACTGAACAAACCTGCAATCATTAAAAATACCGGAAGAAATATCACAGAACTTATGAGTATCGATAGGGGAAATGGTGATTTTATATATTGACGATACAGTTCCGGATACTTTTTATAGAGAAGTGGATCAAATCGTCTATTGATACAGTTTTTTAAAAGATCCCAGGGCTCCCCCTCACGGAACCGATGACTCAATCGTATATCCCTGCAATACTCAATTTTTTTCCCGATAGAAAGGAGTGAAAATGCCAGATCAATGTCTTCCCTTTGAACAGAAAAACGCGTGTCAAAAAGCCCAACTTCAACAAGGTCTGATTTCCGGTAAAAAATATTATTTGTCCTGAACCCCTGTTTTTCAAGTCGCCGGTATTCTTTCAGTATCCGTCCATCACCTTCGTAATCGATAGTAGTGTACCCTTCCACCCCTGCCACACTCTGATTTTTATCGAGATACGCCACACCATCTGCAGCCCATGTCAATGATGGTTTACAATCATCATCAATAAATGCCACATAAATCCCGTTTGCATTACGTATTCCCTCATTTCGCTTTTTACTGATACTGAGATCCGGATAAAAAAACCATCTGATTTCCGGGTATTTTTCAGACAATGCGACATTTGGATAATCCGTAACAATGATTACCTCATACTCTGCGTGACCGATACTATTCTGGGAAAGAAGTAAACCAGCAAGTTCATCTATCCATTTTTTTCGATGTGATGCAACAACGATTGAAAGATTTGGCATTTTTTAATCCAGCGAGGCCTCAAATGAGTTTATGCATACGCGCACTGCAAACCTCAAAATACATTTCTAACCTTTAACAATTTAATCAGTAACTTATTTATCAGACGGACATGCTACACATATTATACAGTATATATCCTGACATACTCTTAAAAAAATTAACAACAATCTTCATTCGACCACATCTTTTATTGCTTTGAATGAGAAAAACAGCTATATTTCGTTATGTGACGAATTATGAAGATAGGTCGGTAACAGATATAGATGCCAAATATATAAGCTAGCATCTTCCATTAAAACCGAAGAAAGAGTTCCAATATGATGGAAAAAACTGAAAAAAAAATGGAACTATTAGTGGATATTGCCAAAGCGCTTTCCGATTCAAACCGGGTCCGCGCACTTGCGGCATTGCAACATGGCGAATTATGTGTATGCCAGCTGATCGAATTACTGAAACTGGCGCCATCAACCGTCTCAAAACACATGTCAATTCTTAAACAAGCTGGTCTGGTAGAGAGCAGAAAAGACAGCAGGTGGGTTTATTACCGGCTGCCCGAACAGGGTGTGCATCTGTTAGCAGACCGCATTATTGATCTGACACAGACATATATTGAAAATGACCTGCGTATATTAAGGGACAAAAACGAACTGCTGCACATCCGGAGCAGTGGAAACATCCCATTATGTAATGTAAAATATTCAGGTATGGTCAAAGGAGATTGTTGTGAATAAATTAAAAATCCTTTTTCTCTGTACCGGTAATTCATGCCGCAGCCAGATGGCTGAAGGATGGGCTAAAAAACTTAAAAATGATATCATCGAGCCCTATTCTGCCGGAATAGAGACGCACGGAATGAACCCCAACGCTGTACGTGTAATGTCTGAATCGGGAGTTGACATTTCAAGCCACCATTCCAAGCATCTGAATGAAATCAAAGATGTCCCGTTTGACTGGGTAATTACCGTTTGTGATAATGCCAATGAAAGCTGCCCGGTTTTTCCTGGAAATGTAAAGCGCTTTCATATCAGCTTTGATGATCCGCCGAAACTTGCGAAAAGTGCAAAATCAGAGCAGGAAGCACTTGATTGTTACCGGCGGGTACGGGATCAGATCAGGAATTTTGTAAAGAAATTACCTGGAGTACTTGAAGAATAGAAATTCACGGTTTTCGCGTGCGCCTCACCCCCTCGGTCCCCCTCTCCATTAGTAAATAAAGAGGAGGAGGTGGGAAGAAAAATGCGCAGGCTCCCTTTCTCCACGAGTGGAGAGAGGATTGGGGTGAGAGGCGAGAAGAATGGTATGAGCGCTGAGATTGCATAATTCGCGCTCGCCTACCCCCGAGCTGAACATGGGCGTCAACTTAATATTAACAATGAATAATGTCCTGGAGATGACACAATGCAGAAAGCCAAAAACAACGAAATCAGCTTTTTTGAAAAATATCTCACCATATGGGTCATTCTATGTATGGTTACAGGAGTACTCATTGGTAAATTTTATCCATCACTTCCGGCTTTTTTATCACAGTTTGAATATGCGAATGTCTCGATTCCTATCGCAATACTTATCTGGTTGATGATTTACCCGATGATGATGAAAGTTGATTTTGTCAGCATAAAAAATGTTCGCAAAAATCCAAAAGGACTCTACGTAACCTGGATCGCTAACTGGTTGATCAAACCATTTACAATGTATGCGATAGCATGGTTCTTTTTTTATGTTGTATTCAAGAGCTTTATTTCACCGGATCTTGCTAAAAGTTATCTCGCTGGTGCTATATTATTAGGTGCCGCACCATGCACAGCAATGGTATTTGTCTGGAGTCATCTGACAAAAGGAAATCCTGCGTATACGGTGGTACAGGTTGCTACAAATGACCTGATTATTCTTGTTGCATTTACACCGATAGTAGGGCTGCTTCTTGGTATTGGCGGGATTACGATTCCATGGAATACGCTATTGCTATCAGTTCTCCTGTTCGTTGTTATTCCTTTGACAGCGGGATTTATTACGAGGATACAGGTTATTAAATCTAAAGGTGACGAATATTTCAGAAAATCATTTTTACCCAAATTTAACAATGTTACTATTGGCGGATTATTACTGACACTTATTCTCATTTTCTCATTCCAGGGAGAGGTTATAACAAACAATCCCTGGCACATTCTGCTCATTGCAGTTCCACTCACACTGCAAACTGTTTTTATTTTTTTCCTTTCCTATCTGGGAGCAAGATGGCTGCGACTGAGTCATGATATTGCTGCACCGGCAAGTATGATTGGCGCTTCTAATTTTTTTGAGCTTTCAGTAGCGGTGGCCATATCACTCTTCGGAACATCATCACCTGCTGCATTGGCGACAATAGTCGGAGTCCTCGTTGAAGTACCGGTTATGCTATTACTGGTAAATATCGCAAACCATACAACACACTGGTTTTCAGGTGAAAAGAAACTCGATTTGACTTAATGTTTTGTACTAAAATTCTTTTTTAAACCATTTTTTTTACTCAAACAACTTGAGGTCTGTTATGAAAACTTTCAAATTTGTTTTGACAATCACATTACCAGTATTTGTGGGGATAATTATTGTAGTAGTGATTTCAAGGAAAAACCCCAATTTAATGGCTGAATTTCGAAAGATGATGATGAAAATGTGTGAAAAAATGATAGCAAGTGGGAAATGTCCAATGGACTGCTGCAAAAAAATGATGGAAAAACATAGCAAATAAAAGGAGTCAAAAGATGCAGAAAATGGATGGAAACGAAATTCTTCAGGCGGTCAGAGAAAATTACGCGAAAGTAGCAGTAGCATCAGGGTCATCCGGATGTGGTTGCAGTGGTTCTTCATGCTGTAGCCCGGTCAGTTCTGATGCAGCTAAAGAGATCAGTGCCAACCTGGGCTACTCACAGGAAGAACTAGCATCGGTGCCCGAAGGTGCCAATATGGGATTGGGCTGTGGGAACCCGCAACAGATCGCATCACTCAAAGCCGGTGAAACGATTCTTGACCTGGGATGCGGTGGTGGGTTTGACTGTTTTCTTGCAGCAAAAAAGGTTGGCAAAGACGGCAAGGTTATTGGTGTGGATATGACCCCTGAAATGGTAAGCAAAGCTCGAAAAAATGTCAGCGGTTCTGAGTTTGGCAACATTGACATAAGATTGGGCGAGATAGAAAACCTTCCCGTGGCTGACAACAGCATTGATGTCATCATGTCCAACTGTGTTATCAACCTCTCCCCCAACAAGCTACGCGTGTTTACAGAAGCTTATCGTGTGTTGAAAACGGGTGGCCGCCTCGCAGTCAGCGATGTCATTGCATCATCACCAATCGAAGACAACATTAAAGCAGATCTGGTTTTACACGCAGCCTGCATTTCGGGAGCATCGACCAGTGATGAAGTAATTTCCATGTTGCAGAGTACCGGATTCCACAACATTGAAGTTATCCCGAAAGAAAGTAGTAAAACGTTTATAAAGGATTGGGCGCCCGGAAGTGGCGCGGAGAATTTTGTAGTCTCGGCAGATATTACGGCGGTTAAATAATTAAGGGGCTGGTCATGGTTTACGTGCAGTAATCATGACCTCATAATACTCCATCCCCGTCAACCTTCTGGTAAACTGGTGTGGCAGCAATGGAGGATGCCCGAACCGCTTTGCGAAAACCCGGTAGGAAATATCGATCGTCCTGGAAAACAGCCGCCACAACTTCGGTGCTAATTTAAATCCATTACGGGCAAGAAATGAAGCAGCCCAGGCAGTATAGGTTGAACGGGTGTAAATACAGGTATATCCCGCACCTTGAATCCAGCTGCACCATTCCGGCAGTGTATATACATGTTCATGCATGTCTTCAGGATCCATGCCGGGCATGTTCCAGTAATGACGATACGAATACGCTTCAGAAATTGCCGTTCCGCGGCACGGTTCAATCATGACCAGACGGCCACCACTTCGCAGCAACCGGAATATTTCCCGTATGACCAATTGAGGTTCGAGAGCGTGATGAATGCAGCTCTGGGCTACAACAGCATCGAAAGCCCCATTCCTGAAAGGAGCTGTTTCGTATCCCCCCTGAACCGGTTTCACGGTACGTTCTTCGTTTCGCGCAGTGACAAGCGCAGCTTTCAATCCACATACAGGATCAGAATT
Source organism: Chitinispirillaceae bacterium (assembly GCA_050301235.1). Taxonomy (GTDB): domain Bacteria; phylum Fibrobacterota; class Chitinivibrionia; order Chitinivibrionales; family Chitinispirillaceae; genus JAFGIN01. Next base: position 18,624 of record JBNKZD010000210.1, read on the forward strand.
ATGGTCAAGCAGTACGGCTATTTCCACCCGTTCACTCATAATTATTGAGGGAAAACCACGTCCCGCTCCAATTTCCAGCATGGTACGGACTCCCTTCAACTGCTCCTGAAATAACTCGGAAATGAGCGACGCATTATACCTCCTGAATTCCTCATCAATTCCTGAATCAGACTGTGTTCCGGCTCTACCACGAACATACCTGTTGTATGCCTCGCGATCCATCCTCTTGATATAAGCGTCATCGTACACCGGACAGTCCGCGGTGCTGGTTATCGTTTGTTTTCGATGCATGTCCGACATAACCTGTTTTTGGGAATCCGGAACGAAGATCAGTGCGCAACGCTACCCCGCCGGAAATTTCTTTTAGCGACTGTTGTACAATATTTCCTAAGATGTATTTGGCGTTAAAATCGAGACAGCCTGGTACAACATCGCCGTTCCACAGAATCGTCAATTTTTCCCAGGGAAACCTGCACAACAGTTTAATTATAAATTAACAGCGTGCAGAAAAGTACTCAAATTATGAGAATCTACCGGCAGGGTAAAAGAATACGGATACCCTATTTTTCAGGAAAAAAAGGCCCTCATATATTTGCACTAAAGTGTGTTTTTTTCAATTCGGCTGGACAGCCCACCAGATAGTATAATCCAACATGGCGGAAAGTGTTTATAAATTCTTAAAATATTATCTTTTAAAAAATGAACTTTCATCACGAATGATTCCACTTAAAAAAAGTATTATTTCTGATTTAAATAATACGAAGCCAGTGATGGTGCTCTCTCAAATTTTGATGAAGATCTACTACTGAACCAAATTGTATAATTTATTGAATAATCATCCGCCAGTCTGGACTCCAGATTCAATTCAAATTACAGGACAGCCAGGCTCACTAATTTCTATCCAGCTCAATGATAAATGCAGTGACCCCGAGATGGATTCTATCCTGTTTACTCTATCTGCTGCACCACCAGCAGACGATACTGTAAAAGGATCTGTATACTCATTCACTCCGTTGGAAAAGGATACCGGGACACACACTGTTCGGATAACTGCGACAGATGTAAAAGGTGCCTCCAGTACACTGATAATGCAATTAACCATCACCAAAACAGATCTCAAAAAACCTGTTATCACTCTTCTTTCACCATCTTCAGATACTGTATTAGCTGTCGACTCACTTGTTATCACAGCAATCTGCAAAGACGAAAGTGGTATACGTTCTCTGATGGCATATCTGGATACCATATCTTTCGCAATTGTAAAGCCGCCGGTAGCAGACAGCCTCTGGACTGGTACCGTTAAACCGCTCTCAGCAGGAAAATTTACAACAGTTAAGCTTGTCGCAACAGATTCCTCCAAAGCTTTAAATAAAGATTCTGTAGTTATACATGTAAAGTATGACAGTGATACTGTAAAACCGGTGATAACAAAAGTTGCCTCGGCAAGTGACTGTGCCAGCACCAACTCATCGAGTTATACAATAACAGTCAATTGCAAAGACCAGAGCGGTATAGCCTCCATGAAAGGTACATCAGGCAATAAAGCATTCACGGGACCACGCGGATCAGGAGACTCCTTAAGGATGCACATTCAGAAGAGAAACAGAATAAACTGCACATTTACAGGTGATTAGCAGAACAAACTGGTTTTGGAATGAATATACAGACATTGGGAAAAGCATTTCCCATTGACGCATTTAAACCTGTCCCTGATCATGTTAAGGTTTTAGAGAACGGAATATGTGATTAGCAATTAACTGAGGTCGAAATGCCTGGGTTGCCTGGGTTGTTGCGTCAATATAATTTTCATTTGTATTATACATATTTCCATAAACTGAGTATATAAATACTTTTGATGAGGTGTCTGATTTGGTAGTTACGAATTTCCGTACACGAGGATCTATTTCGTTACCAGGTTTTATCGCGTTGAATATTATTGAAATATTGTACAAAGATGCTTTTTCCTTATCAATATCATTGTAACCAGCTTCTTTTACCATGTATCCAATTTTTGTCAGAGAATCTTTGATTATTCTGGAAACTGATATTTCCAGCTCACTGGAATCTTTAAGAATGAGAATTTTTTTGGAGGTTGTTTTTGGTTTTTCAAAAGAGTTCTGCGCTAAGACAGGCGAGAACCCGATTGCAAGCAGATAGAAAACACTAAATCTTGTTTTTCTGTTCATCTGGACCTCCTTCTAGTGTCCTTTTAATTATCATTAGTAACTCTTTCTTTCAATAACTTTATACGTGCGAATAAAATGCCAACTGATAACAATCAGACAAGGGCCGTTTTTTACTGTTTTTTGGCGCAATCGGAAATAGCAGTGTCTAACAATACCAATTTCCATACAGGACAGTGTTGTATTGCTGAACAATTTTTGCCGGATTTTTATTTATTGAACTGACCGTTTTTGCAGTTTTTTTTTAATTTATTTGATATAATTGTACATGTCCAACGCAGACGTTATTTTAAACGTATAAATATGTATAAGTATAGATATCAAATAATGTGCTCAAATTTAGTTTTCTACAAATTTCGGAGGTATAGAGTGAAATCAGCATTGGTAATTCCGTTAATCACGTTGATTCTTTTTACTTCAGTTTTTTCGCAGACCTGCACCGACTGTGAAGAACGAGCGGTTATTGTGTACGATCTCGATGTGAAAATTCCCGAACCGGATTATAAGAATATCCCTGTGGATGAACAGATTACTGCATATACTGAATGGACAAATCTTTTTTACATTGCAGGAGGTATACGAAAGTATGTCTGGCAGGATCCCACCACCGACTGCCTGAAAAAACTTTGTTCCGCATTCTTTACTCAGCCCGACAGCATTAACACCACCATACGAACAGGTGTCGGGTATCCTAACATTCCCCCGTCTTCAGGTTCACTTGCAATGGGTGATTACATTATTTATGGGGTTATATCAGGCAGCAGCGGCAGTTATTCGTTACAGTTAAATCTTGAAACCGCAATATCCCGCGAGCTCGTCAAAACGAACAGCGTGAGTTTCAGCACTGGGTTTGATCCGTTTAAAGTTGGCTCTGATGCCGTTTCTGCTTTTGGACCGCTGTATACTACCATACTTAATTTTGAAAAAAATAAACGTGATGAGGGAGAACCCAATGCAATAAAAGCGAAGGTAGAAATTATTCCGGAAAAAACAACACTGAAAAATCAGGAATCATGCAATGTGAAAATTAACGCAACAGATTGCGATGGACAAGCCTTGAAAAGCAGAACGATAACACTGGAAGCCGAGAACGGTTCATTCGACAAAGCAACAATCACAACCGATAACGAAGGGAACGCCAGCGCTAAATTTACTGCAGGCGATATTGATGGCGTTGCAAACCTCTATGCTTATTTTAATTATCGCAGGCCAACCGGTAAAACATATATTAGTGAAGATGGCATCGCAAAGATTCAAATCAACAAAAGTTACTGGGGTATCAATTGTACCTACACATTTATCGAAAATGTTGATTTTGGGCAGAACATTGGCGCGGCAAAAGTTGACAGAACAATCGAAAGGGCAACCCGTGGTCAGATTACAGGATTGTTAGATATGAAATCTGATGTTAACGGAAATTATTCGACACAAAAAGCAGTCTCCATATCAATTACCGGTACAGGCTACGAACTCATGAATGAACGCTCAGTTTCTTCTTCAAGCAGTTCAGACGGAAGCAGCTACTCCAATACGGTTAAAACGTCACATTGCAACAGCGACAAAAAGAAAAGCGATCAACGGATCAATATTACACTTGGAAAAACTTCACGACATTTTGCATTTACCACCAATTTTGAAGACATGACCGGTGGCGGTATGAGTAATACGCTCATGGTTATTTGTAGTAAAGACGGTTGTCATTCTGATAACTCTTCAGAGCCTATTGATTGTTCATCAACTCCTTACGGAGACGGTATGCACTCATATGACGCATCCGTTAATGATCAGGACACGACATATCAGACCACCGACAATTCTGTACCAGGAATGACCGTAACCCACAAAATCCACCAGGTATCGACCCATGATGAAAACTCGTATACATTTAATTATGCAGATGACGGTACGATAGAGCAGGCGCAGGAGGGACTTTACAAACAGGTAACAACCTCAAAAGAATACATTACGATGAAAATTATCACTAATGCTGCCATCGGCATAAAAGATCAGTCCACGCCTGAAAATCTTTCACACAGGAGCATAGTCACTACGTATTACCAGGCACCGGTACTGCATTATTCTCTGAGCAGGAACGGTAAGGTAACATGTACCATATATAATGCAAAAGGAAGAAAGATACATACGCTTATCAATGGTTTTGAGCGTGCCGGAAACCATTCGGTAAAACTTACTGACGCAGGAATGAGCACGGGTATGTATTACTATACATTTGAAGCAGAAGGGGTGGTAGTGACAAAAAAACTTATGATGCTACCGTAATCTAATAAATAATTCAAAAGGCAAACTTAACTTTAAAACGGGATATTCATTTTGGCAAGCAACTACCGTTGTGAACTTGTCGGTTTCTAAACAGGTTCATTCATTTCCATCTTGAGTAATTCGATAGTCGGTTTTTCGAATCAAATGTGAAAAATACCCGTAACAATCATGCTTCCTGCAGAAATGAGAAGTGCAGTAACAATTGTCCACCCGAATCCATCGATTCTGAAACCCTCGACCAGCTTGTCGGTCATCCAAAGGAAGAATGCGTTTATAACGAATTTAAAAAGTCCTAGCGTAAGAAAAATCAGTGGGAATGATAAAAAAACAAAAAGCCATCCCAGGAAAAAATTGATCAAACTATACACAATGGCCACGATAATCGCAGTGCCAAAATTTTTTACATGTACTGATGGCAGCAGTTGGGCAATCAGGAAGATAATTACTGATAATGAAATAATGCTTAAAAGGATTGGCATTTTTTCATGTCTCCTTATCAGAGGGTGGTGAAATATGTCTGGAGTTAAGGGCTCTCAACATATTATTACAGTAAAATAATGTACCACAAACTATAGGTCAAGGTTTTAAAATAATTGTTCACTCCAGTACCTCACGATTAGTGGTTTTTTTAACGATTTTCAAAAACATTCCATGAACATTCCTGGTATATGGAAGGCATTTTATTCTCGTGAAAAAAATATTGAAACTCTATTCTGAAAAGACAAATTATCTATTCTAATTACAATGTAGTTTTACACATAACGCTTTCAGGTACAACAATTGCTGATAAAAATAGTTAAAATATAAATACACCAGATAGACCAGTTTCGACTGAATCATCCACCGGGAAACACTATGGAAATGCCACCAGTATCTTTGCAAAATCCTGCGAAGGATATATTCTGCTTTTCTTCCTATTTTCCAATAATTGGTTTTGGGCTACTCCCTGTTAATTCATTCCTGATAAAAACTGAACAATCGATTCTGATCGATACAGGCATGCTTCTGGTCAAAGAGGATTATATAAAACTTGTTAAAAGTGTCATCTCCCCACATGAGATCAAATGGATTTATATCACACACCTTGATCAGGATCATATTGGTAATTACCGTGAAATGCTTAGTATATGTCCAAACGCCACAGTTATCACCACCTTTGTTGGTATGGGGAAAATGGTTCTCATGCAGCTTCCTGTCGACAGGATCAGACTGTTAAATCCTTTACAGCATCTAAAAGTGGAGAATCACGATCTTGAAGTAATGCGTCCACCAACGTTCGATGCACCTGAAACAACCTGTATTTTTGACAATAGTACAAAGGTATTATTCAGTACCGATTCATTTGGTGCTATTTTACAATCCCCGGTTGAAAATGCAGATTGCATCAAACCTGAACAATTAAAAGATGCCCTTATCACCTGGATTACAATCGATACTCCATGGATACACAAAACAGATTCTACCAGGCTGATGGATTCCATGAAGTCCATTCAGAATAAATCACCTGAATATATATTGAGCAGCCATCTTCCTCCTGCAAAAGGAACAATGTTGAATATGTTTATCGAGCAGGTTTTGACAGCCAGAACAATGAAACCTTTCGAGGGACCAGACCAGGCTACATTCGAAACAATGGTACCCTGAGATGTAAAGGCGCTTAATACGAAGAGTAAGGAGTTCGGAACAAGTGTTAAAAGAGAGAAAAACAGCTTCTGTAAATACCAGAGCTGTTACAAAATAGTAATCCCGAAATTGTGCTTCAAAACAAGGTAAACCCCGATAAGTACCATGACGATAGCGGTGATTCTCCGCACCCATAGTTCTACTGTAGTTAATTTTTTAAATGCAGTTCCCAGAAGATTAGTTGAAAACGCAATAATAAATGCGAACACGATAACCGGTACTGCTGTACCAATTCCGTAAATTACCGACATTAATGCAGCATTACTTTTTACTGCAAGTGGAATTAAAGCACCAAAAAACAATCCTGCTGAAACGGGGCAAAATGCAAGCGCAAACACTATTCCCAGCAGACCTGCACCCCATATTCCTATTTTGTCAACTCTCGCCTGAAGTTTTCCACCCGCACCCGTACCTAAACTGAAATTGAACATTCCAAGTAGTAATACACCAACTACTATCAAAAGTGGACCTGTCGCCAGACTCATATATTTCTGGAGAAACATTGAAACACCCGGAATCATCTGAAGACTGCGTGTTACCAGTATCGCTACTGCAACATAAGCCAATGACCTTCCCAATATGTAAAGTAATCCGGCTAAAAGCACTAACCTGGTCTTTTCAACTTTTTTTCCCACATACGAGACAGCAGCAATATTTGTTGCTAATGGACAGGGACTTATTGATGTCAATATCCCAAACCAGAATGCCGCTCCGATATCAATTAGTAGTGATTCCATTAGTGTATGTCCTTAAAGGTAATTTCGTACTTCACTCTGAATATACTCAATAAATTTTGCCTGGTCATGAAGAAGTGTCCACACTTTTTCACAATTTTTCCACTGAACTTCTTTACCATCTCTGATATCGGAAAGGATCACTGACTTTGTATAGAGTTTGTAATCCTCCACATAATGTTCATTACCAGGCTCTTCAACATTCAGAATTTTGAGTTGAATTCTACCCTTGCTTATCTGATTTGCAAAGCCCTGCTCAACAGCCTCTTTTGTTAAACGCTCAATGGTGTTACAGGACTGGCAGCGAAACGTTCCATGAAGATAATACACTATTAATAGTCGTGAGTCTTGTTTGCTATTTTGCGCGATTGCCGTATCGTTTTTGACTGTCTTTGCAGTGTTTCCCGAAACAGTACCGCTACTCACCTCCCCCGTTTTTGCTGCGACATTTCCCTCACTTTTTCCGGTACTTTGACATAAGCAAATACTCCCGACTATTACAACGAAAAGTAGTGCTATTAGAAAATATCCGACCCCTGCTCCTGATTTCATTTGACAGCCCCCTGCAGAAGCACTCTGCTCTTATCCACAACTCTGCTGATCGCATCGTCAGTTCCGGCCAGACAGTATATTTTTCCAACGCTTTCACGACTTAACTGACAAGCTGCGCGGACTGCAATTTCTCCAACATCCGCTGCGCCACTGCAGGCGAATATATGTTTTTGCGATGCACATTCTTTCTTTTCACTCATAATATCGCTCCTGTTTACTGAATCATATTCCTAATTTCGTCAATTCGTGGCAATCTACCCGTAACCTTTACAACACCATCAACAGCAAGGGCAGGTGTCATCATCACCCCAAATGCCAGTATTTCGTTGATGTCTTCAACTTTTACCACTTCCGCTTCTGTCGCAGTATCTTTTACCACCTGCACAACAAGCTCATACAGTTTTTTACATTTTGGACAACCGGTCCCTAAGATTTGTAGTTTTTTCATATCTATTCCTTTCTTGCTTTAGTTTACACACACATTTTTTAAAGGCTGTTTTGTGTGTCGGATTTTGAGTGTCGAGTGTTAATAAAAAAAATGCGCCGCACGTCACTCGCCACTCACCCTTACACCATCCCGTATATCATCCCCGAAATTGTCGCCATTACCACTACAAGCGCAACAAATGTAACAGTCTTTTTCAAACCGAAAATACCATTGAGCACCAACATACTCGGCAGAGATAAAGCAGGTCCTGCAAGCAGCAATGACAATGCAGGTCCTTTACCCATACCACTTCCGATCAAGCCTTGAAGGATTGGAACTTCTGTCAACGTTGCGAAATACATGAACGCGCCTGCTATGGATGCAAAAAAGTTCGATTTGAATGAATTTCCACCAACCGCTGCAGACACCCATTCAGAAGGGATAATACCTTCATGGCCGACCCGGCCCAGCAGAAATCCTGCGATAAAAACCCCAAAGAGCAGTAATGGAAGAATCTGTTTTGCAAATGTCCAGGTTGATGAGAACCAGTCGCCGACTTCTTCTTTATCCATACTCGTAATTACCGAAAGTCCTATAGAACCAGCGGCAAAAGCTGCAATTGGCATAAACTCATGAGATATATAATTTGAAGCTATCAGCGCAATCGATGCAGTTGGAATGGCTACGGCAAGAATCTTCCACCATGCCATCTTAAACCAGCCGATGAGGATCACTCCAAATATCAGTGAAACCAATGTGGTAATGAGCCATTTCAGATTGTAAATAGCATGCCAGACGCCTGTTTCCTGAATAGGTTTACCCCAATTCGCAAACACCAGAATTGCAATCATAGTGAAAAAATAAGTCATCGTTTTCCAGAGGGGCCGGGTAACTTCCGGTTCAGTTGCCATCATTTGTGAAGCAGCTTTAGCCGCTTCTTCTTTGTGAAAAATTAAGTGCATAGCGATTCCGATTATGATACTGAATAAAATTGCACTTACACCACGTGCAATTCCCATTTCCAGCCCAAGAACTCTTGCGGTAAGAACAATCGCCAGAACGTTAACAGCCGGACCGGAATAGAGAAACGTTGAAGCAGGACCAATTCCTGCGCCCATTTTGTAAATTCCTCCAAAAAGCGGCAACACAGTACAGGAGCATACAGCGAGTATACTTCCCGAAACAGATGCTACTCCATAAGCAAGAAACTTGTTCGCTTTAGCTCCAAGGTATTTCATTACCGAAACCTGACTTATGAACACTCCGATTGCACCTGCAATAAAGAATGCAGGAATCAAGCAGAGCAGCACATGCTCTCTGGCATACCACTTTACCAACTGCAACGCTTCGAAAATTGCGTTATCAAATCGTGGCTTTCCTACAGGAAGAAAAAACATCCCCAGAAATATTGCAACAATAATTATTAGCGGTTTCGACTCTTTTTTCCAATCCATGACACAATCCTTTATTATGCTATTTGGCCAAACAACCAAGCAACAATTAAAAAACTACTCTACAAGCGCCAGCTGCGCTTTCGCGCGTTCCTGAAGAGCCTTATCTATACATGACATAAAATTGAGAATACAGGGCATACTGAGACTGTAATATACCATCTGACTTTTTTTTTCAATTTCAACAATTCCGGCATTTTTCAGTACTGATAGATGCTTGGATACCGTTGAAGTATCGGCACCGACCATTTCTGTCAACTCACAGACACAATGTCTCTGTTTTGAAAGTGCATCAATGATCAGAAGTCGTGCAGGATGGGCAATCGCTTTAAAAATAGTAGTGCGCGCCTCAAATTTACCCATATTTATTTTTTCCAAGTTTAACTCCATTTTTGATCCACCCTTTGTTTGGTAATATAGCCAAATAACCAAGAAAAGTCAAATAAAATCTATCAATCCGGTGTCAGAACCCATGTTACCTACCTGAGACCTTGAAAGTATTGGTTTTTCGACTTTGCTTCAACCCAGCCTTATGTGGCAATACTAGAAAAAAGAATGTTCGATTTTATCGTCTCTGATCTTGACATGCCTGGTATGGATGGATATTCACTTGCGCGATGGGTGCGCGAACGTGAGCAATTTTCCAAAATACCACTTATTGCAGTTTCGGCTCAGACAGAGCAGAGCACCTGCTTTCGTGCATATGCTGCAGGATTCGATCAATTCGCGTCCAAGCTGAACCGTGAGAAACTTGTAGACACACTCGGAGCACTTTTTAAACGAACTACGGAAGTAACATCATGAAACAACTGGTATCATTTTTTCTGGATGATCAGCTTTTTGGCATTGACATTCAACTCGCCAGAGAAGTAAACCCTGATATCAATATAATTCCGGTTCCACTGGCTCGGAAAGAGATTTGCGGACTGGTAAATATTCGCGGTCAAGTCATTCTGGTAGTTAATTTGTCAGCACTCCTGGGTATGCCGCCCCGAATACCTACATCAGAATCACACATAATTATTTTAAAGACAACTCAGGAATATATTCGTCAGATACAATTTACGCAGGTACCTATTATCAATGTCATGATCTATTTTTCTGTCGAGCTACGTAAAGAAATTGCAAAACAATTCAACGAAATACTTCAACCGGAAGGTTTTCTTTTACTTGGTGCCTCAGAAACTCTCTACAGATTTTCAGAAGGTTTCAGGCCACACCATCACGGAGAAACGATTGTTTATCGTACTCAAAAATAGACTATGAGAGTTTGTTCATCCCCAGAATCCCCTGATCCGCCCCCCTATCACCTTCGCGTTCACCTGATTATACGGAAACCACTCTTCAGGGAACAGAGACCGATAGGTATTTGACAAGTAGCGTTCATCAATCAACACAATTATCCCGCGATCATTTTCAGACCGGATCACCCGTCCAGCAGCCTGCATCACTTTATTCATGCCCGGATACAGATAAGCATATTCAAACCCACAGCCCTGATTATTCTGGAAATATTCGCGTATGATATCCCGTTCAGTACATATCTGTGGTAAACCAACACCTACAATTATAGATCCGATCAGCCGGTCACTTTTCAGATCGATCCCTTCAGAGAACAAACCTCCCAGCACACAAAAACCGACCACCGTCTCCTGGGGATCCTCTTTAAAATGTTCCAGAAATGCATCACGTTCATGCTCTTTCATTTGAGTTGACTGGCTGATTAATCTAAAAGAAGGGGACTGCTCCTGAATGATTGACACTACGCTGTTCATGTACTGGTATGATGGAAAAAACACCATGTAATTTCCCATCTTATGCGCGACAATGTTCTGAAGATATCCCGCCAGCGCATTGACACTCTTATCTCTGTTCTGGTATCTGGTTGAGAGATCCCCTGCAACAAGTATGGAACGATTTCCTTTAGCAAATGGAGATGTCAGGGCAATTAATTTGTCATTCTCCGATCCTCCAAGAATTTTACGATAATACTCCAGCGGAGCAAGTGTTGCCGAAAAAAATATGGTTGATCTGCCACGTTTGAGTGTTTCACTCATAAGAAAAGAGGGGTCAACACAAAAAAGTTTAGCAGTAATTTCAGTATCCGTTGCAGTCACTACAAAGGTATATCGTGCATCATAGAGCTCAGTGATTTTGAGAAATATCAGTGCATCGAAGTAAAGCTCCAGCAGTGCATCATTGTCAATACCTTTTGTTCTGATAAGATACTGTTCACACTCAGCGACAAATATCTCAAGTGCATCACAAAGATTTTCATCAACACTACTACTTACATACTCACCCTTCTCATCGCACAGTTTTCCCAACACTTTAAGCCTTGTATTTACCCTTCCTATATTTCTGTATAATTCAGCATTTGCCTTTTTGAAAAGTTTTCTTACTATTGTAAAAGGGGTGCGCTGTACCTGGGCGGAAAACATCTCACGTGACCGTTCCACGAGATTGTGCGCTTCATCCACAAGAAAAGTAAAATCGGTGGTTCCTTCAGAAAAGAATCTTTTCAAGTACACCTGCGGGTCGAAAACGTAGTTGTAATCACCAATGATTACATCACACCACAACGATATATCAAGCGCCAGTTCAAATGGACATACGCGATATTTTTCTGCATACGGCTCAATAGCAGCTCTTCTGAAATCATCACTGTTCTGAAGAATATCCCATAGGCACTCATTAATACGATCATAATGTCCTTTAGCATACTCACAGGTTGCTGGCCGGCATGAGGCTTTATCCTTAAAACAGATCTTTTCTTTTGCAGTCAATGTAACCGACTTAAGAGCTGTATTATGCGATCTGATAAGTGACAGGGTGTCTTCCGCAACGGTCCGGGTAATTGTCTTTGCAGTGAGATAGAATATCTTTGAAGTCAACCCTTCACCCATAGCTTTGAGCGCGGGGAATAGTGTCGATACCGTCTTCCCAATACCAGTCGGTGCTTTTGCAAACAGGTTGTTCCTGTTCTTAATTGATCGATATGCCGCCGCAGCAAGCTCCCGCTGTCCCGGACGATAAGCACCAAATGGGAATTTAAGGTTTTTTAAGGATTCATTACGCTTGACCGTCCACTCGTATGAAAATTTTGCCCAGGGCTCATACTTTTCAATCAATTCATCAAAGAAGAGCTTTAATTGATCAAATGTATACATTCTCGCAAACTGTCTGATCTCTCCGGATTCAACCTCGCAGTAGATCAACCGGACCTGCACATCAGTCAGTTTTTCCCTGACACAAAACATATATGCATAGCATTGCGCCTGTGCCCAGTGAAGCGGGTAGTCATTTTCATGTAACTTTTTGACTGATTCTGTAATTGACTTTATCTCATCAATACAATACAGTCCTTCACACTCCGCAACGCCATCAATTCTGCCATCAACAACAAACGTGAACTGCTCCCGCTCGATCGACAGTTTGACAAACACTTCAGCATCATAATTTGCCTTCTTCTGCTGTTTCTGTATCTTCCGATGAATCCGCGAACCCTCAGCAGCCCTGTTACGCCCGGAAAAACCGGAATCGATATCACCACAGCGAAGGATAAATTCAACCAGATGCCGGACAGAGATTTTTATAATGGGTTTACCAGGGGACATCAAATATACCTGAAAACAATTGAGTACTTGTTGAAGTTTAAAATAGTTTATTCACATGGTACTCAGTGTAATGAAAGAATGTCTTTGCAATTACTGTTTTTTCTAAACCCCTTAAAGTTCAACCTCTGCGTTTCTGGCTCAGCGTCCTCTGCGTCCTCTGCGTTAAATTTCCCATCCCCGGTGTCATTCCGACAAATCATTTATAATTTAAGATAAGAGTTTAAAACGCAGAGGGCGCTGAGATTAGAAATAAAGAACTAAAAGAGGTAAAATGAAAGAATGTCTTTGCTATTACTGTTTTTTCTCAACCCTTAAAGTTCTACCTCTGCGATCTTATCTCTGCGTCCTCCGCGTACTCTGCGTTAAATTTCCCATCCTGGCTGCCATGCCGGCGAATCTTTTATAATTTAAGATAAAAGTTTAAAACGCAGAGGGCGCTGAGAGCGCAGAGGTTAAAATTTTGAAAAAGAGGAAATTAAAAATTAAATAATGGTCTCTTCTGTTTTAGCCATAAAATTCTTAATCTTCGATTGTATCACTTCAGCACTCTGAGCCTTCTGCGTTAATTTTCGCACTCTTTTTTCTGTTTTTTATTGTTCTGGTAAACCATTTACTATTCGTTCTATTCCATTTTTCAATCTATTCACATGAAAATTAATGATTAAGCCCAGCTTTTTATTACTTAACCGTAAATAAGTCAACAATTTCTGCCGATCGATAGCGGTTACTATTTCCTTTGCTTTTAGATCAATAATGATTTTTTCCTCAACAATTAGATCTAATCTTAAATCAGTACCAAGTTTTATCTCTTTGTAAGGTATAGGAACAGCCTGTTGTCTTAAAAATTTAATGTCACGTATATAAAGTTCATGACATAATGCATCTTCGTAAACTGATTCCAATAAACCAGGGCCCAAAATTCTGTGGACTTCAATGGCCGCCCCTATGACCTTTTCTGATATTTCATTCTCTTCCATACATCATATTTCTCTGTTAAGATAGTAATTTAAAAACGCAGAAGGCGCAAAGAGCGCAAAGATTAGAAATATAGAAATTAAAGAGGTAAAATGAAAGAATGTCTTTGCAATTACTGTTTTTCCTAAACCCCTTAATGTTCGACCTCTGCGTTTCTGGCTCAGCGTCCTTTGCGACCTCTGCGTTAAATTTC